>JAPLOK010000159.1 GCA_026400775.1 Alphaproteobacteria bacterium
CGCCGCGCCGCGCACCGTCGAGGACACCTGGCGCAAGGCCGGTCAGCTCCTCGAGCTCGTCTCGCCCAACGAATGCGCCAACTACCTCAGCAACTCAGGCTACGCTTCCATGTAAAAACAGCATGCTCTAGGGACGGCCGATACGCCCACTTTCCAGCTTGTCCACCGCCGCGTCCACGGCCGCCGTCAGCCCCGGTTCCGCATAATACACGCCACGGATATGCAGATGCGCGGCGATGGCGCGCAGGAAGGCGTCGGCCAGCACCGTATCGGGCGGCGGCGCGGTCCAGAATTCATCCAGCGCTCCGCCATGCGCCAGGCCCGGAATGCGGTACAGCGCATCGCCCAGCGCATGCACCGGGGAGCCCAATTGCAACGCGCGGATGCCAACTGTGCTGTTCACCGTGATGCAGCCACGGCCCTCGCGCAGCATCGCATCCAGGTCGCCGGCGCCAAGGTAGTGCACACGATCGGCCACGCCATGCGCGGCGGCGGCGCGGCCCACCCGCTTGCGCCAATTGCGCAGGCCGGGGTCCAGCGGGTGCACCTTTACCAGCAGATGGCCATCGCGCGGGGCAGCGCGGGCGAAGCTCTCGATCGCCTCGCCGATCGGCTCGTCCATGCCCTCGTAATGCGAATAGGCGCGGATGGAATAATCGGTCTCCATCTGCATCGCGAAGGTCCAGAAGGGCGCGCCCTTGGGCAGGGCGGCCATGGTCGCGGCGGCACGGCGTGTCTCACGCCCGCGCAGCAGCAATTGCAAGCCGGTGCCGAGATAGGCGGGCGCCGGGTGGTGCAGCAGAAAACTCTCGAAATGGGGGAACGGCCAGGGGGCAAGGTTGGCGATGTGGAACGCCATGTCCCAGATCGCCTGGCGGTTGAAGCTATCCTGGTAGAGCCGGCCGGCCACCGGCGGCAGATCGCGCGCCATCTCCAGTATGGTCGCGGGGTCGCGCGGGAAATGGCTGTCGCGGTTCAGGCCATCCTGTTCCAGGATGATCCAGTCGGGGCGGATATAGCCGAAATCCGTGACGGTCACGAAAGCGCCGGCGGCGCGGGCGGCAATGATGGCCGCGCGGTGGTGCGGGCGCTGCTCGCCCAGCAGCACGACATCGGTGATGGCGTGCCGCGCCAGGAACTTCGCGATGAAGGCGGGCCAGGCTTCCAGCGTGCCGCGATAATCCGTGGCCGGACCGCGCCAGAACAGCTTGTCGCCAAGGCACACATTGATGCGGTGCGTGGCGTGGCCGCGCGCCCGAAGCCCGGCCGCGATGCGATGGAAGAAGGGCGAGATCGGCCCCTGCAGGAACAGGATACTGCGCGGCATGGGCTGCGCCTACCACCCGCCCGCCGGCGCCGCCAGCGCGGCGGGGATGTCGCGCAGGCGCATCAGCGGAACCCCCATGTGGCGCAAGGCCGTGCGGTCGGGGAAGGGGCAATAGGGCAGCACCGGGGCGGGCGTGGGCGTCGCTGGCAGCATGGCCAGTGCCTGTTCCACCAATGGCACGGCTGCCAGATGCAAAGCCGCGGCGGCGGCCGAGGCGCTGGTGCCGCGCGGCAGGGCCAGCGCCTGTTGCGCCAGCACGCCGCCAGTGTCGATGCGTTCGGCCAGGGCATGCACGCTGACGCCGGTGGCGCCATCCGCCAGGCCGTATAGCGCGGGGATCGGGCCACGATGGCGCGGCAACAGGCCGGGATGGACATTGATACCGCCGAGCGGCGCGCGGGCCAGCGTCTCGGGGCGGAAGATCTGGTCAAAATGGAAGGAGAGAATGACATCGGGCCGCGCGGCATCCAGCGCGGCGGCGGTCTCGGCGCCATTCACGTCGCGCACGCGCTGCCAAGCGATGTTGTGGGCGCGCGCCAGGTCCGACAGCCGTTCGTGCCGGCGCAGCAGTCCGGGCAGCATGAAGTTCACCGCCAGATAGGGCAGGAAGCGCAAGCCGGAGCGCGCGACGTGACGGCGCATCTGGCCGAACATCCCGCCCATCGCCGGGCGGTATGGGTCGCTCAAGCCGATGAAGGCGATGCGCGCGGGGTCACGCGCGACGAAGGCGTGTACCGCCTCAGCGGCGGCCAGGCTTTCCAGCGTGAAGAGCGCTATGCGCACGCGGCGGACAGCGCGTCCAGCGTGGTGGCGATGTCAGCCTCCGTGTGCTCGGAGGACATGAAGAAGCGCAGCCGCGCACTGCCTTCCGGCACGATCGGGTAGAGGATGGGCTGCACATTCACGCCGGCATCGAGCAGCGTGGCGGAGACGCGGCCGGCCTTGATGGAACTGCCGAGAATGACCGGCACGATGCCAAGCCCGACGGACGAACCCACGTCGAATCCACGCGCCTTCGCGCCATCGAGGAAGGCGCGCGAATTCGTCTGCAGCTGCGCCACGCGGCCCGGCTCCTCGCGCATCACGCGCAGGCTGGCGAGTGCGGCGGCGGCCAGCGCGGGCGCCATGCCGACGGAATAGACGAAGCCCGGTGCGGAGTGCTTCAGGATGTCGATCAGCACAGCACTGCCGGCGATGTAGCCGCCGCAGCCGGACAGCGTTTTCGACAGCGTGCCCATCCAGATATCGACGCCCGCGGGGTCCACGCCCTGCTGTTCGAAGATGCCGCGGCCGGTGGCGCCGAGCACGCCCAGGCTGTGCGCCTCATCCACCATCAGCCATGCATCATGTTCGCGCGCGATGCGAATGAACTGCGCCACGTCCGGCATGTCGCCATCCATGGAGTAGTGGCCTTCCACATAGATCAGCGCGCGAGCGTGCCGCTTGCGGTTGGCGGCGAGTTCGCGTTCGGCCGCGCGCCAGTCATTGTGCGCGAAGGTGATGCGCTTGGCGCCAGAGAGGCGAATGCCTTCCGCACCGGAATTATGCGAAAATGCGTCGGCCAAAATCAGGTCGCGCGAACCCATCAAATGGCCGATGACGGTGACGTTGGTGGCATGGCCCGAGACGAAGCACAGCGCCGCTTCCTGCTCGTAATTCGCCGCCAGCGCGGCTTCCAGTTCCGCGTGGATGGGCCGCTCGCCGGAGGCGATGCGCGAGGCGCTGGCGGAGACGCCATGCCGGTCGATCGCGGCCTTGGCGGCGGCGGTCACGCGCTGATCACCGTTCAGGCCAAGGTAGTTGTAGGAGGAGAAATTGATGACCTCCCGGTTGCCGATCCGGCTATGCCCGCCGGCGATCGCCTCATGCGCGCGGAAGAACGGGTTCGGGATCTGCATCTGCTCGGCGCCAGCGCGCACCAGCGCCATGTCGCGCGCCACTGGCAGCGTCGAGAAATCGCGCCCGGCGGTGGTGGTGCTGCGCGGCGTATCCTTGCGCGTCAGGCGGGACAGCAATGCGGCGCGGGCGGCGGCAGTCAGGCCGATGGGCTTATGCATGGCTGCTGCCTACTCCGAGCCGGGCCGCGCGGCAACGCGTGCGTAACCATTGACACGCCAACGAGCTTGAGTGGAAACAGGCTGAAACAATAAGGGAAAGGCCATGTTCCATCGACGTGCCTTGCTGGCTGGGGCTGGCGCCCTTCCCGTGACAGCGGCGGCGCAGCCGCGCTGGCCGGAACGACCCTTGCGCTTCTTCGTGGGCTTCGCCCCGGGCACCGCCACCGACAACCTGGCACGCGTGCTGGCCGATGCGATGTCGCCCATGCTGGGACAGCCGATCGTGATCGAGAATCGCGCCGGCGCGCAGAGCACCATCGCCGGTGCCGCCGTGGCGCGCGCCACACCCGATGGCTACAGCGTGATGATGGGCTCGGGCACCTCGCATGGTGCGGCATCCTCTCTGCTGCGCGCAGTGCCTTATGATGCGGAGCGTGATTTCGTGCCGGTGCTGCGACTGGGGCATATCACGCAGGTGCTGGTGGTGCGGGCGGATTTCCCGGCCGCCGACCTGGCGGGGTTCGTCGCGCATCTGCGCGCCAATTCGGGGCGGCTGTTCTGGGGCAGCGGGTCTTCGGGCAACCTCATCACCTCGGCGACGATGCTGCGGCATCTGGGCGTGCAGGCCAGCATGGTCACCTATCGCAGCCCGCCGCAGGCGCTGACGGATCTGCTGGCCGGCCAGGTGCAGTTCATGTTCATCGACCTCTCGGCGGGCATTGGTGCCATTCGCGGCGGCACGGTCCGCGCTCTGGCCATCAGCAGCGACCGCGCCAGCCCGAACCTGCCGGGCGTGCCCAGCATCTCGACCGTGGTGCCGGGATTCCAATTCGAGACCTGGTTCGGCATGTACCTGCCGGCCGGCACGCCAGCCATGATCGTGGAAGCGCTGGGAGCTGCCACGCGCACGGTGCTGGAGCGCCCGGATATCCAGGCACGCCTGGCGCCGATGGGCTTCGAGCAGAGCCTGGGCACAGCCGCCGAACTCGGTGCGACCACGGCCGCCGAGGTGGCGCGCTGGCGCGTGGCGGTGCGGGACCTGGGCATCGAACCGGAGTGAAGGGTGCCGGCCACTCTAACCATCTGCGCGCACAACGCGCGGCGCCGCCCATAAGCCCCGACCACCCGCGATGCCCGCCGCGCGGCATAAGCCAAGCGCGCGGATGCGCGCGCACGGCTTTTGAGTGCACAACAAATCCAGCGTGCGGCGCCTGAGTGCGTGAATATGCGGCCAAGAAGATTCGAACTTCCACGGGGTTGCCCCCACCAGCACCTCAAGCTGGCGCGTCTACCATTCCGCCATGGCCGCGTATGCGAAGCGCATAGCGCAGGCCGCGCCGGCTTTCAACGTGGCGGCCGACGCCCCATAACGCTGCCATGCTGGAGAGCGTGATTCCACGTGGCGTGCTGCGTGACAGCATCGAATGGGCCGTGTCCGACGGGCTGGTCGCCTATGAACCCGCGATCGCGGCCATGCAGGCGCGCGTGGCTGCGATCCAGGCGGGCGCGGCGGGCGAATGTGTCTGGCTGGTGGAGCACCCACCCACCTACACCGCCGGGACCTCAGCGCGGCCCGAGGATCTGCGCGAGGCGCGCTTCCCCACGGTCGCGGCCGGGCGTGGCGGGCAATGGACCTATCATGGGCCAGGCCAGCGCGTGGCGTATGTCATGCTGGACCTGACGCGCGCGCATGGCCCGGTGCCGCCGCGCGATGTGCGCGCATATGTGGCGGCGCTGGAAGCCTGGATGATCGGCGCGCTGGAGCGCTTCAATGTGCGGGGTGAAAGGCGTGCGGGGCGCGTGGGCATCTGGGTCGCTGATGGTGACGCGGAGGCCAAGATCGGCGCCATCGGCGTGCGCGTCACGCGCTGGGTGGCCTGGCACGGCATCGCGCTGAACGTGGAGCCGGACCTGTCGCATTTCACCGGCATCGTGCCCTGCGGCGTCCAGGAACATGGCGTGACCAGCCTGTATGCGCTGGGCCGCCTGGTGACGATGGCGGAGGTGGATGCGGCGCTGGTCGGCGCCTGGGCCGAGGTGTTCGGCGGCGCATAAAAAAACCCCGGGCGCTCTCGCACCCGGGGCCGGTTCTGGCGATGCCAGGCTTACTCGTCGCCGGCGGCCATCTCGCGGCGGCGGCGGATCGCCGCACCCAGGATGTCGCCGAGCGAAGCACCGGAATCGGTGGTGCCGAATTCCTTCATCGCTTCGCGCTCTTCCGTCACTTCCTTGTCCTTGATGGACAGGGAGAGGCGGCGCGCCGCACGGTCCACGCCCAGCACGCGGGCATCGACAGCCTCGCCCACGGCGAACTTGTCGGGGCGCTGGTCCTGGCGGTCGCGCGCCAGTTCCGCACGGCGGATGAAGCCGGTGAGGATATCTTCCACACGCACTTCGATGCCGTTCGCTTCGACCTTCGTCACCGTGCCGGTGATGATGTCGCCCTTGCGGATGCGGTCCAGCACCTCGGCGGCCGGATCGGCCTCCAGCTGCTTGATGCCGAGCGAGATGCGCTCCTTCTCGACATCGATGTCCAGCACCTTCGCCTTGACGATCTGGCCCTTCTGGTATTCGGCCAGCGCGGTTTCGGCGGCCACATCCCAGGACAGGTCGGACATGTGGATCATGCCGTCCACTTCCGCGGCGATGCCGATGAACAGGCCGAATTCCGTGATGTTGCGGATCTCGCCCTCGATGATCGAACCCGGCGGGTTCTTGTCCTGGAAGACCTCCCAGGGGTTGCCCTGGGCCTGCTTCAGGCCGAGCGAAATGCGGCGCTTGGGCTCATCCACATCCAGCACCACCACCTCGACTTCCTGCGTGGTGGAGACGATCTTGCCCGGATGGACGTTCTTCTTCGTCCAGGACATTTCGGAGACGTGCACCAGGCCCTCGACGCCCGGCTCCAGCTCCACGAAGGCGCCGTAGTCGGTGATGTTGGTGACGCGGCCGCTGTGCTTGGCGCCGACCGGGAACTTCACCGCAACACCATCCCACGGATCGGACATGAGCTGCTTCATGCCGAGCGAGATGCGCTGGGTTTCCTGGTTGAAGCGGATGACCTGCACCTTCACCTTCAGCCCGATCTCGAGCGCTTCGCTCGGATGGTTGATGCGGCGCCAGGCGATGTCGGTCACGTGCAGCAGGCCGTCCACGCCGCCCAGGTCCACGAAGGCGCCGTAGTCGGTGATGTTCTTGACCACACCGTCCAGGATCATGCCTTCCTTGAGGCCCTGGATCAGTTCGCTGCGCTGTTCAGCGCGGGTTTCTTCCAGCACCGCACGGCGCGAGACCACGATGTTGCCGCGGGTACGGTCCATCTTGAGGATCTGGAAGGGCTGCGACTGGCCCATCAGGGGGCCGACATCGCGCACCGGGCGGATATCCACCTGGGAACCGGGCAGGAAGGCCACGGCGCCGCCGAGGTCGACGGTGAAGCCACCCTTCACGCGCCCGAAGATCACACCATTGACGCGCGTGCCGGCTTGCCCTGCCTTCTCCAGCGCGGTCCAGGCTTCCTCACGGCGGGCCTTTTCGCGCGACAGCACGATCGTGCCGTCCTTGTCTTCGTAGCGTTCGACGAAGAGTTCGATCAGATCGCCCGGCTTCACTTCCGGCTTGGCGCCGGCGGGGGCGAATTCCTTCAAGGGCACGCGGCCCTCAGACTTCAGGCCGACATCGACAACGGCGACATCATCATCCACGCGGATCACGCGGCCGGTGACGACGGAGCCGGCGAAACCGGTGTCAGCGCCCAGCATTTCATCGAGAAGGGTCGCGAAGTCTTCGACTTCGGCGAAATTATTGGCTTGTGCCATGTAGTGGGTTTGTCCTGTATGGGCGGCGTGCGGCCTGCCCATGGGGTCCTGCGCCCCCGCGCATCGGGCGGGCACGGCTTGCCGGGGGTTCGCCCGGCCTGGGTTGTGGCGCATGACGGCGCGCCGGGTCCGATCTGGTGGAGACACCAAGAGCGCGGCGGCCAGGGCCACCACGCGCTGCCGGGCATGAACACCTTGCAACGCGGCGCGTCAAGCGGATTCAGCCCATGGACCTGCGCCGCCAAGCCTTGCTACGCCTTGCGTGTCTGAACAATGACGTCCCGAGGAGGCACGCTTGATCCATCTCTCCCGCCGCGTGGCGCTGGCCGCACCCATGGCCCTGGCCACACCGCCCGTGCTCGCCCAGGCCGCGCCCCGCGTGCGCCTGACCCTGGACTGGGCTTTTCAGGCCCCCAACGCCTTCGCCCTGGTGGCGCGCGAACGCGGCTTCTTCCGCGAGGCCGGCGTGGATGTGCAGGTCGATCGCGGCCAGGGCAGCGGCGGCGTGCCGGTGGCGCTGGCCGGTGGCACACATGACATGGGCTATGCCGATATCAGCCCTGCGATGCGTTTCATGGCGGAAAACCCCGACCGCGGCATCCTGTGCGTGGCGGTGCTGCATGACCGCAGCCCGCTTTGCGCCATCGTGCGCGCCGACGGCCCGATCCGCACCCCGCGCGACCTGGAAGGCAAGCGCCTGGCCGCGCCCGATTTCGATGGCGGGCGCCAGTTGTTCCCGGCCTTTGCGCGGGCCGCGGGCGTGGATGCGTCACGCGTGTCGTTCATTTCCGTCACACCGGCGCTGCGCGAACCCATGCTGATCCGGCGTGAGGCCGATGGCATCACCGGCTTCGTCACCACCAGCACGCTGGCGCTGAAGGGCATCGGGCTGGATCATCCGGCGCAGCGGGTGTTTGCCTATAACGACCATGGGCTGAACCTCTATGGCGGTTGCATCCTGACCACGCGCGCCTTCGCCGAACGCAACCCGGCCGCGGTGCGCGGCACGGTGGCCGCGCTGATCCGCGGCTTCATTTCCACCGTGCGCGATGGCGAGGGGATGCTGAACGTGCTGCGCCAAGTGGAGCCGCTGACCGATGTGGCCATCGAGCGCGAACGCCACCAGATGAATATCGAGCGCGTGGCGGTGACGGCGGCAAGCCGCGCGGCGGGTGTGTCCACCGTGGATATGGCGCGCCTGCAGTCGGGCATCGCCGCGGTGGAGACCAGCTTCAACCTCACGCCGGGGCGGATCACGGCGCAAAGCTTCTATACGCCGGACTTCCTGCCGCCGGTGGATCAGCGGCGGGTTTGAGGCGCGCCGCCCCTGCCGGACAGGCCGGCGGGGGCATTGTGCGGGCTTGCGACAAATTCCGGACGGGGCGGGGCTGGCCCTGCCCCGGTTACAGCAAGTCCTCCCATTGGCGGGCGCTGTGCGGCACGCGGGTGATCTCCACCCCGCCATCCACCAATGACAAACACAGGATCAGGTAGCGACCGGCCGGCAGCATGCGCAGGCCGGGCCGCAGCGTGTCGCGCAGCATGTCATGGATGATGATGCTGCGCGCTTGCGACAAATTCCGAATGCGCTGAGGCCGGGTGGCCGGCTGATGCTGATTCACATGTCAAAACAGCCTGCACGGCGTAGCCCGGCGCCCCACCAAAGTCAATAAATTCCTAATTCTTGCCACCGCCCCAATCCCCCGCACCACCACCCCCCACCGACCAATTCTTGTGCAAAACCTGCCGCGCCGCCCGCTTGGCGGCGCCCAACCCCATTGGCACCGCCACCGCCCCTGCTACAGCAGAAGCTCCCATGTTCGAGACCACCGCATGACCCGCCCCTTCGTCGAAATCGATCATGTCGCCATGCGCTATGGCGGCGTGGATGGCACGCTGGCGCTGCAGGATTGCAGCATGAACGTCCAGGAGGGCGAGTTCGTCGCCGTCGTCGGACCCTCGGGCTGCGGCAAATCCACGCTGATGCGCCTGGTGACCGGGCTGTGGCCCGCCACCGAAGGCAATGTCATCGTCGATGGGTCAGAGGTTGATGGCCCTGTCACCATCGCCGGCATGGCCTTCCAGTCGCCCACGCTGCTGCCCTGGCGGCGCATCCTGGCCAATGTGATGCTGCCGCTGGAGGTCACGCCCGAACACCGCGGCCGCCTGCGGCGCGAGCGGCCGCAATACGAGGCCCGCGCGCGGGAATTGCTGAAGCTGGTCGGCCTGGAAGGCTTCGACGGTAAGTATCCCTACCAACTCTCCGGCGGCATGCAGCAGCGCACCTCACTGTGCCGCGCGCTGATCCATGAACCCAAGCTGTTGATGCTGGACGAACCCTTCTCCGCGCTGGATGTCTTCACGCGTGAAGAACTCTGGGCCGTCATGCAGGATGTCTGGATGGTGCGCCGCCCCACCGTGATCCTGGTCACGCATGATTTGCGTGAGGCGGTGTATCTCGCCGACCGCGTGCTGGTGATGTCCGCCCGCCCGGGGCGGATCATCGCCGAACGCAAGGTGGACCTGCCGCGCCCGCGCACGCTGGAAACCACCTATACCCCCGAATTCCAGGCATTGACCGCTGATCTGCGCCGCTACATCGCGGCCGCCCGCAGCGGCGAAGAGGTGACCATCTGATGGCCGAGATGTCCGCACGCGCGCTGGCGCGCTACCAGTCCATGGCTGCCGCAGCGCGCCGCCAGCGCCGCCTGGAACATTGGCTGCCCTGGATCGTCATCGGCGGCATGTTCGCGCTGTGGGAAATCATCGTGGTGGCTTTCGGCATCGCCGAATTCATCCTGCCCGCCCCGCATGACATCGTGAACAGCATGATCCGCTGGTGGCGGCCGCTGCTGCAAGACAGCCTGGTGACGCTGTATTGCACGCTGGCCGGCTTCGGCATGGCGATCGTAGGCGGCGTGTTGCTGGGTGTGGCGATCGGATCCTCGCAGATGGTCTATAAGGGCCTCTACCCGCTGCTGATAGCCTTCAATTCCATCCCGAAAGTGGCGGTGGTGCCCATCCTGATCATCTGGTTCGGCATCGGCGTCTGGCCGCCGATCCTGACGGCCTTCCTGATCAGCTTCTTCCCGATCGTGGTGAATGTGGCGACCGGCATCGCCACAGTGGAGCCGGAACTGAAGGACGTGCTGCGCGCGCTGGGTGCGAAGCCGCGCGACATCATCGTGAAGGTCGGCCTGCCGCGCGCGATGCCGTATTTCTTCGCCTCGCTGAAGATCGCGGTCACGGTGGCCTTCGTCGGCGCCATCATCGCCGAAAGCGTGGCCCCGAATGCGGGCATCGGCCGTCTGATCATGGTGGCGTCCTCGCGCTTCGATGTGCCGCTGGTCTTCGCCGGCCTGATCATCACCGGCTTCATGGGCATCGTGCTCTACTGGATCGCCGAATACATCGAACGCCGCACCACCGGCTGGGCGACGCGCGGGCAGAACCAGAACATGGCCGCAGGCGGCTGATGGACCATGTCCAAGGGCTGCGGCTTTCCCTGGCCGTGGCCCGCCGCGCGCTGGAGGCCGGCAAGCATCCCTTCGGCTGCGTGCTGGTCGGGCCGGATGGCGCGGTGCTGATGGAACAGGGCAATGCCTTCGACAGCGAAGGCCGCACGGGCCATGCCGAGACGGTCCTGGCGCGCCGCGCCTGTGCCGCCTTCAGCGCGGAATTGCTGGCGGAGAGCACGGTCTATGTCTCCGCTGAACCCTGCGCGATGTGTTCGGGCGCCCTGTACTGGGCCGGCGTGGGTCGCGTGGTCTATGCCATGAGCGAGGAGCGGCTGAAGCGCATCATCGGCCCGCATCCTGATAATCTGACGCTGGACCTACCGTGCCGGGAGGTCTTCGCCGCAGGGCAACGCCCGGTCGAGGTGATCGGTCCGCTGCTCGAGGAGGACCCGGAAGCGGTCGGCATCCATGATGGTGTGTGGGAGCGTTAACCCAGCCAGCGCCGCAGCCGCTCGGGCGCCGCGCACATATCCTCAACCGCCCCGCAATAGCTGAACCGCATGAAGC
>JAPLOK010000177.1 GCA_026400775.1 Alphaproteobacteria bacterium
CTGCGCCGCCCGCGCCAAGGCCAGCCAGGCGAGCGAGGATGTGAAGGAAGGCCTCGCCGCCTATCACGAAAAGCGCGCGCCGGTGTTCAAGGGGCGCTGAACGCCCCCCTCAGAACGCCACGTCCCGGTTCACATCCTTGTACAGCAGGTATTCCGCGCCACCCCAGCCGGTGGCGTAGAATTGCTGCGGCACATAGGGGCCCATCCAGATGAAGTCGCCTTCCCAGATCTCGTGCCAGTCTGTGCCCAGCAATTGCAGGCCCTGGCCCTGCAGCATGTAGAGCCCGTGTTCCATGATGTGGGTCTCGACGCAGTGGAAATGCGTCCCCGGGCCGAAGCCCATGATGTTCATCTCGAAATCCATCGACATGTCGGCGGTGCCGAGCAGCCAGTAGCGCCAGCGGCCATCCACATCCTCGCGGCGCGCCGCGTCGCGATGGCCGAATTTGGGCTTGGGTGCGTCGATGCCCTTCACCGCAGTGTAGGGCCGCTTGACCCACAGCGCGCGCACCGGCGCGGTGCCGCGATTGGTGAAGCTGTATTTCGCCCCGGCCGGCGCATAGGCGAACATGCCCACTTCCAGCACTTCCTTCTTGCGCCCGGTCGTCACTTCCAACTCGCCCGAGAGCACATAGAAGAAGTGCTGCAAGCCATCATCGCGCGCCGCATCGCAGCCGCCGCCGGGTGCCACCAGCAGCATGGCTTCGGCAAACTGCGCGCCCATGCGCGGGCTGGTCATGAAGCGCAGGATGCAGTCCTTCAGGCCGGGCAACAGGCTGTCCATGATGCCGGCGGGCGGGAAGATCGCGTAATGCGGCGTCAGGTTGGCGCGATTATGGCCGATGATGCCGGGGGGGATGGGTGGCTTGTTCATGCCCCGGATATGCAACGTCTTTCGACGTCGCGCCAGTCGCAACAATTTTTCACGTCCCGGAAGGTTGCTGTACCGGCCGGACGGTCTACATCCCTCGCATGCTCGACCAACCCATCGCGCTCGACACCCGCTCACGTGTGCTCGACGCCGCCGAACGCATTGTCCAGGCCCGCGGCGTGCCCGCGTTGACGCTGGAGGCCGCGGCGCGTGAGGCTGGCGTCTCCAAGGGCGGGCTGCTGTACCATTTCGCCTCCAAGGAGGCGCTGCTGGCCGCCCTGATGCAGCGCCTGGCCGAATTCATCCAGTTCAGCTTCGACGCCACGCGCAACGCCGTGCCCCCCGGCCCCGGCCGTACCGCCCGCGCCTGCCTCGCCTGGCAATTCGACAGCCCCGTCCCGCATGACGAACACACCGACCGCGCGAGTGCCGTCTTCCTCGCCGCCCACCACCATGACACCGCGCTGCTGGCCCCGGTGCGCGAGGTTTTCGCGCGCATCCGCCTGGCCGCCGAATCCGAAGACCTTCCACCCGGCCGGGGCCTCGCCGTGATGGCCGCCTGCGACGGGCTGTTCATGGCGCATATGTTCCGCATGTGGCAGCCCGACGCAGCCCAGGCCGCACAGCTGCGCGCCGTGCTGGCCGCCCTGCTGGAGGGCGCGGCATGAAGCGCGCGCTGATCCTGCTGCTGGTGGCAGCCGGCGCCGGTGGTGGCGTCTGGTATGCGATGGGCCAGCGCCAGGCGCCTCCGCCAGCCGCGGCCCAACCCGCGGCACCGGTGGCCATGGGCGTGGGCGCGCTGGGCCGCATCGAACCCGCCGGGCGCATCCGCAAATTGCAGACGCCGGGGGGCATGAATGTCACGCGCCTGGCGCGGCTGCATGTGCGCGAGGGCGATGAGGTGCGCGAGGGCCAGCTGCTGGCCGAATTCGCCGATACCGCATCGAAGGATGCCGATGTGCTGCGCGCGGAGGCAGCACTTCTCGAAGCCCGCACCAGCCTGGAGCGCACCCGTGCCGCCGGCCGCCCCAGCGAGATCGCCGCCCAGCGCGCGCGCATCGCGGCACTTTCCGCCTCCGAGGAAAACGCCCGCCGCGAGGCCGCGCGCTCCGAGACGCTGGTGCCCACCGGCGCTGGCGCCGCAGCCCAGGCCGAGCGCAACCGCTTCATCGCCCTGCGCACCGCGGCCGAACGCGCCGAGGCCGAGGCCGCGCTGGAGACGCTATCCTCCCCGCGCCCCGAGGATGTGACGCTGGCCGAAGCGCGTGTCGCCAGTGCCGAGGCGACGCTGGCCAAGGCCATCGCGGATGCCGCGCTGTCGCGCGTGCGCGCGCCGATCGCGGGCACCGTGCTGCGCATCTCCGCCCGCCCCGGCGACCAGGTGGGCGGCACCGACGGGCTGCTGGAACTGGCCGATCTGTCGCAGCTGGATGTGGTGGCCGATGTCTACGAGACCGACATCCCGCGCCTGGCCATCGGCCAGACCGCCGAGATCACCGTGCCTGGCGAGGCGCGGCGGTTCAGCGCGACCTTGCGCGACATCGGCTGGCTGGTCCGTCGCAACACCCAGGCCGGCACCGACCCCGTCGCCGCGGTGGATGCGCGCACCGTCGAGGTGCGGCTGACGCTGTCGGAGGAAGGGCGGCAGGCCTTGATGCGGCGCTCCAACATGCAGGTGCAGGTGGCGATCCGCCCGCAGGCGGCGGCGGCGCGATGAACGAGATTTCCCGCAAGCCCGCACCGGCCGGATGGACGCCGGCCGATGGCACGCCGCGCCCGCCGCCGCGCAAGCCCGCTCTGGCGCCGGGGCTGCTGCTGGCCGTGCGCCTGGCCTGGCGGCAATTGCGCGCCGACCGCGCGCGGCTGGCAGCCGCCATCGCGGGCGTGATGTTCGCAGGCCTGCTGGTGTTCATGCAACTCGGTTTCCGCGGCGCGTTGTTTGACAGTGCGACCAACATGCTGTCGTCGATGCGCGCGGATCTGTTCCTGCAATCGCCGCTGACGCAGGTGTCCTTCCGCCCGGAACAGATCCCCCGCGTGCGCGCCTACCAGGCGCTGGCAGACGCGGATGTGGAGCGCGCGGTGCCGCTCTACATGTCGCAGGCGGTGGTGCGGAACCCCGAGACGGGCGGGCGGCGCGCGGCGCAGATCGTGGGCCTGGACATGACATCGGACGCGGTGCAGTTCACCGGCCTGGCACCACTGCGCCATGAATTGACGCGGCCGGACACCTTCGCCTTCGACCTGCGCTCGCGCCCCGAATTCGGCCCCATCGCGCGCTATTTCCAGGAACGCGGCCGCTATGAGGTGCAGATCGGCAACCGCGGCATGGAGATGGTGGGCCTGGTGGAAATCGGCCCCAGCTTCGGCGCCGACGGCAACATCATCATGAGCGAGACGAATTTCCGCCGCATCTTCCCCCGCCAGGCCAGCAATACCGATCTGATCGCGCTCAGCCTGCGGCCCGGCGCGGATGTCGATGCCGTGACCGCACGGCTGCGCGCGCTGCTGCCGGCCGATGTGCGCGTGCTGAACCATCGCCAATTGGTCGCGACCGAGCGCGCCTATTGGGAGAACGGCACCTCGATCGGCTTCATCTTCGGCTTCGGCACGGTGATGGGCCTCGTGGTGGGCATGGTGATCGTCTACCAGATCCTGTTCTCCGACATCGCGGGGCATCTGTCCGAATACGCGACGCTGAAGGCCATGGGCTATTCCAACTTCTACCTGGCGCAGGTGGTGCTGGGGGCGGCCGCGATCCTGGCGGTGCTGGGGTTCATCCCCTGCCTGGGGCTGTCGATCTTCCTCTATGATTTCGTGGCCAAGGGCACCTATCTGCCGCTCTACATGCCGGTGGATCGCGCGATCTCGGTCTTCGGGCTGGTGTTCGGCATGTGCTTCCTGGCGGGGCTGCTGGCCATGCGCAAACTGCGCGATGCCAACCCGGCGGACATGTTCTGATGCAGCCGCCGGTGGAACTGCATGATGTCAGCTTCGCCTATGGCGAGGGCGAACTGCGCCGCCTTGTGCTGCGCGAGGTGGGCTTACGCATCGATGCCGGCGAGATCGTGATCCTGACCGGGCCATCTGGCTCGGGAAAGACCACGCTGCTGACGCTGATCGGCGCGTTGCGCGGGATGCAACTGGGCTCGGCGCGGGTGCTGGGGCAGGAGCTGATGGCGGCGCGCGAGGGCGTGCGGGTGGGCCTGCGCAAGCGCATCGGCTTCATCTTCCAGAACCACAATCTGCTGGGCTTCCTGACCGCGCGGCAGAATGTCGCGATGGCGCTCGAGATGGATGGCGCGACCAGCGAGGCCGAGCGCATGCGGCGCGCCGGCGAGATGCTGATCTCGGTGGGGCTTGAGGACCATCTGGACAAGAAGCCCGCGCAGCTTTCAGGCGGGCAGAGACAACGTGTCGCGGTGGCGCGCGCGCTGGTCGCCGAGCCCGGCCTGGTGCTGGCCGATGAGCCGACCGCGGCACTGGACCGTGTGTCCGGGCAGGAGGTGGTGCGGCTGCTGCGAGATCTCGCCAAGCGGCGCGGCACGCCCATCCTGCTGGTGACGCATGATCCGCGCATCCTGGATATCGCGGACCGGATCGTGACGATGGAGGATGGGCGGATCGTGGGGGCGGTGGCGCCCGCGGCCTGACAGGCGGCGGCTGCTGGGCTGGTGGCGCATCGCCCGGCCCGGTGAAGGATGCGCCACCGAAATCGGCGGCGCCATGACGCTCGCCGCCGAACATCGCGGCATGACCTGGCGATCCGCATCACGCGCCCAGCACGCCAAAGCAATAATTTGCCAAACCTGTTGAACAACGGCTATTATGCTCTTGATGTTTTTGCACAACCTGGATCTGCGCGAAGTCGTGATGGAAACGCTGGTCGAGATGATCGATCAAGCGCCCGACCCGCGCGCTGTCTTGGATCGTCTGGCGGGCGAGATCGAGAAGCTGGCGGCCATCCTGGCGCCTGATGCTCCGCTCGAAGAAATCATGAGCATGCTGACATCGCTGATCGTGGATTTCCAGGGCGACGGCTCCGAGGCGTCGCTTCAGTAACGGCTGCGGCGCCGGCTTGGCGAAGCCACGTCGCCTATCTGACACTCGCACCATCACGCATCCCCGCATGGCGTGGAGCTTGGCCCTGGTTGCTCCGCCCGGCAGCCGGATCGTGCCGTGGCGGGCGCGCGCATCGCAGCTCAACGCCTGACGCAACCTGATTGGCGCGATCCACATTGACACTCCGCGCGATTGCGCCATAACCCGCCCGCCTGCTGTCCGGCTATGCCGTGCGCTGCGGAAGGGTGCCCGAGTGGCTAAAGGGGACGGACTGTAAATCCGTTGGCTTGCGCCTACGTTGGTTCGAATCCAACCCCTTCCATACTTCCCCGTCCGGTGTTCCGGGCGGCAGGCGGCTGATGCGTTGCGCCATGGTCGGGCGGGTGTAGCTCAATGGTAGAGCCCCAGCCTTCCAAGCTGGTTGTGCGGGTTCGATTCCCGTCACCCGCTCCATGCGCGCGCCCGGCCTTTTGGACCATTTCCTCGGATCATTTCTCTGGAGTTGACCCATGGCCAAGGCCAAGTTTGAACGCAACAAGCCGCACTGCAACATCGGCACGATCGGCCATGTGGACCATGGCAAGACGTCGCTGACGGCGGCGATCACCAAGATCCTGGCGAAGACCGGTGGTGCGACCTTCACCGCCTATGACCAGATCGACAAGGCGCCGGAAGCGCGCCCGTGGCATCACCATCTCCACCGCGCATGTGGAGTATGAGACGGCGAACCGCCACTACGCCCATGTCGATTGCCCCGGCCACGCTGACTATGTGAAGAACATGATCACGGGTGCCGCGCAGATGGATGGCGCGATCCTGGTGGTGTCCGCCGCTGACGGCCCGATGCCGCAGACGCGCGAGCACATCCTGCTCGCCCGCCAGGTGGGCGTGCCGGCGCTGGTGGTGTTCCTGAACAAGATGGACATGGCCGACCCCGACCTGGTTGAGCTGGTCGAGATGGAAGTGCGCGAGCTGCTGTCCAGCTACAAGTTCCCCGGCGACGACATCCCGGTGATCAAGGGCTCGGCGCTCTGCGCGCTGGAAGACAAGCAGCCCGAGATCGGCGAGAAGGCGGTGCTGGAACTGATGGCGGCGGTGGATGCCTATATCCCGCAGCCGGAACGTCCCAAGGATCGTCCGTTCCTGATGCCGATCGAGGATGTGTTCTCGATCTCCGGCCGCGGCACGGTGGTGACCGGTCGCGTGGAGCGCGGCATCGTGAAGGTCGGTGAGGAAGTCGAGATTGTGGGCCTGAAGGACACGGTCAAGACGACGGTCACCGGCGTCGAGATGTTCCGCAAGCTGCTGGACAGCGGCGAGGCGGGCGACAATATCGGCGCGCTGCTGCGCGGCACGAAGCGTGAGGATGTGGAGCGTGGGCAGGTTCTGGCCGCGCCCGGCTCGATCACGCCGCACACGGTGTTCAAGGCTGAGGCCTATATCCTGACGAAGGAAGAGGGTGGCCGTCACACGCCGTTCTTCACCAATTACCGCCCGCAGTTCTACTTCCGCACGACCGACGTGACGGGCGTGGTGACGCTGCCGGAAGGTGTGGAGATGGTGATGCCGGGCGACAACATCTCGATGGACGTGACGCTGATCGCGCCGATCGCGATGGATGAGGGGCTGCGGTTTGCCATTCGCGAAGGTGGCCGCACCGTCGGCGCCGGCGTGGTGGCCAGCATCAGCAAGTAAGCTTCTGGGAGACCAGGGCAGGGGGCCGCGCTGGAAGGCGCGGCCCTTTTGCTTTGGGGATCACGCCGCGCGCGGCTGCTCCCGCAACCAGCCCGACGCGTTATGCGCGAAATCGGCAAAGGTCATCTCCGCCTCGGCCAGTTGCATGCCGCGCAGGATCAGGGGCAGGGCGCCCAGAAAGGCCCGATGCCGGCCGATGATGGCCTGGTCTCCCGGCAGCCGACGGTCGCGCGCCACCGTGCTCAGCCAGCGGCGCAGCGCCTGGATCGCGGCTTCAGGCTGGCCCCCATGCGCCTGGATATCCTGGCCCGCGATGTCGGAGAGGAATGTCTGGTAGCGATAGGGTGCGACATCCAGGATCAGGCAGGACTTCCGTTGCTGGTCCGCGTCTGCGCCCCGTCATCGATTTCCAGCGCGCAGCGTGGCCGATAGCCGCAATCGAAGGCGGCGAAGACCAGCGCACGAAAGATCGGGCGATAGTCCTCGTCAAAGGGACAGTTGAAGAAGATGCCGACCGGCTCTCCGGCGGCAGCGTCAGCCATTCCGCGGCGCGGATTCGGCGATCACCTGGCGCACCACGCGACGGATGGTCGCCGCCGTGCCATGGGTGGGGCGCTGCGCGGGTGCAGGCACCGCAACGATCCCAGTGCGCGCATCCCGAGGCAGGAGGCGCCCCACAGCGGTTTCAACCCCCGTCTTGCGGGGCGATGCAACGGTCTTGCTCATGCGTGAAGATATGATTCACCGCCCGCGCCTTTGCAAGCAAAACGCGCCGCCCAGTCAATGCTTGTATTCCTAGGATAATTGCCCTATCATACGCGCCATGCGCAAGATCCCCCCCTTCCGCGTCACCCGCCGCGGCATCACCGCCCGCCTCCACCAACCGGTGGCCTGGCGCCCGATGACCGATGAGGAATGGGACGACATCCAATTCATCTTCGCCTGGCTCCACCCCGATCGCGGCCGCCCGCTCGCCTCCCCCCGCCTCGCACTCGATGCCTGCTTCCACGCTGCCTGTTCCGGCAAGCCCTGGCGCGAATTACCAGCCGTATTCGGCAAATGGCAGACCATCCATCGGCTCTTCGTGCGCTGGACGCACAAGGGCGCCTGGGAACAGCTGCTGAAATATGTCGCAAGCAAGCATCATCGGGTGGCGGCCTCGCTCACCTGGTGGGTGTGCATGGCGTTTCGGCGGGCGCGGCGCGTGCTGGGGCTGCGCGGGATCATGCTGGCGCGGCGTCTGGGCATGGATTCCGCACTCCACGCCCCCTCCTGGTTCCTGCCCGACCCGCTGCTGCACCGCTACGCGGCCGAGACCTGGCTGCCCCAGCTGGTCGAGACCTTCGAGCGGGAGCGATTGTCACCCGCGCTCAGCCGCCTGATCGAGATATTGAAGGGCTTCTGGGCTATCGCCGGCGGGCGTGCGCGGATTTCGCGCTGGATGGCGCCGGAGCTGTTCTTCACCTTCACCGGCCCCCTGCCCAATGCGCGGGAAGCGCTGTGAGCCGCCCGGCGCTTGAGCATGCCGCGCTATTTCGGCAATTGCTTCGCCAGCTTGCGCGCGAACAGATAGCCCAGCATGCCCGCGACCGGCGCCGAGGGCAGCACCAGCACCCAGCCCGCATGCACCCGGTTGACCACGAGCCCCAGGCCCACGCCCAGCATCAGCCCGCCCACCAGGCAGCCGACCACGCCCGCCGTCAGGCCGAGCACCAGAATATCCGCGCGTGTCACCATGCCCGGGTAAAAGGCCACTCCGCCCGCTTTGACAAGCCCGGCCCGCGCCACTATACGCGCGCCATTCCTGGGAAAGCGGCTGCGTCGGGTTCCAACCGCGATGTGGCACGCCTGCGAGCCAGGGTCCGATCGGGTCAGGCCTTTGGCCTGGCCGGTGAATGGCCCTTCAAGGCCTCGCGGGACTACCGGGACAACCTGTGGCAGCCGATACGGCGCCGCGCAACACGAAAGGCCGCCCGCATCATGCAGGGCGGTGGTTAGCCTATGAGCAAGCGCGCTTCCGCGAAGTACAAGATCAATCGCCGCCTGGGTGTGAACCTCTGGGGTCGTGCCAAGTCCCCGGTCAACAAGCGCGAATATGGCCCCGGCCAGCATGGCCAGCGCCGCAAGAACAAGCCCACGGACTTCGGCGTGCAGCTGATGGCCAAGCAGAAGATGAAGGGCTACTACGGCAATATCGGCGAAAAGCAGTTCCGCAAGTATTACGAGGAAGCCGTGCGCCGCAAGGGCGACACTTCCGAGAACCTGATCGAGCTGCTGGAGCGCCGGCTGGATTGCGTGGTCTACCGCATGAAGCTGGCCATCACGCCCTTCGCCGCCCGCCAGTTCGTGAACCATGGCCATGTCCAGGTGAACGGCAAGCGCGTGAACATCGGCTCCTACCTCGTGAAGGACAACGACCAGATCGAGGTGAAGGAAAAGTCGAAGCAGCTGGCGATGGTGCTGGACGCCTCCCAGTCCGGCGAACGTGAAGTGCCCGAATACCTGGAGATCGACCACCGCGCGATGCGCGGCAAGTTCCTCCGCGCGCCGAAGCTCGCGGATGTGCCCTACCCGGTGCAGATGGAACCGAACCTTGTGGTCGAGTTCTACTCGCGGTGAGCGAGCCCACGGCGGGAGAAGCTGCTTCCCCCGCCGCGCCGCGCGGCCTGCGCGCGGCCTTTGGCCTGTCGGGCGGAGAGAGCACCCTGCCCGAAACCATCCCCCCGCCCGAGGCGCTGCGCGCCCTGCCCGAGGCACTGCGCGACCTGCTCCGGGGCGCGCATCGCGCGCTGCGCCCTGGCCAGCCGCTGCCAGAGGCCGAGCTCGACGCCCAGCTGGCGTCGCTGGTCAGCGTCGCCCCTGGCCGGGGGCTGGATGCCATGGCCGAGCAGCTGATCCGCAGCCTGTTGCCGGCCAGCACCGCGCTGGCCTCCACCGCAGCCCCGGCCACGGCCGGGCGCGATGTCTTCGATGCCATGGTCGCGGCCTGTTATCAGGCGCTGCTCGCCCGCCCTCCCGGTGAGGTGGTGGAGGCCTGGTGGGCCGAATTCCAGCCCATGGTCGAACAGCAGGGCATCGAGCGGTTCCTGACGCATTTCATCGCCCTGCTGATGTCGAGCGAGGAATTCGCGACGCTGGTCCGCCGCAGCCAGGACAACATGGTCCGCGGCCAGCTGGTGCCGGCGCTGCGCGGGGTGGGGGGCATCGCCTCGCATGTCAGCCTGGGCACGGACGGCTTCACCTCCGCGATGCTCAAGCGCTTCGACCGCAAGCGTTGGAGCGGGCCTTTCGACTGGCTCTCCGCCACGCCCGCCATGATCCGCGCGGCGCTGACCGATGATTTCGAGACCCTGCTCGACCCCACCGCCTATGCCGCCATTCCCTTCGAGGATCGGCCCGATGCCCGCTTCTGGCGCTGCCGCAACCTGCGCTACGAGGATCGCTTCGGCCATCCCTGCATCAGCCACGTCGCCGACATGACCGATGCCGTGGGCCAGCTCTACATGGCCCGCTGCGTGGAACGCTTCCGTGCCAATCTGCGCGGCCTGTCCAGCAAGCTGGTGCTGCAGGTGGCACCCGAGGGCAGCGATCCGGGCCGGGAATTCCAGCAGACCGCGGATCTGCTCGATAGCTTCGGCCGCAACGTGACCTTCGTCATGGTCTCCCTGCTGCCCGACCACGCCGAAGGCCCCTTCCCGGAGATCGAGCCCGCGCTGCGCCATGGCCCGCACCGGCTGCTGCGCATGCGCAGCCTCTCGCCGCTGGACAACGCCCAGGCGCTGGACATGCTCGATGAGGTGGTGATGCTGCGCGCGGTGCTCGCCGCACCCGGCCTCAGTGGTTAGGCCCCGCTTATTTCAGCGGGAAGCCCAGATTGCGCAGCATTTCGACCATACGGTGCCGGCCGCTCAGCGCCTGGGGCGTGCCCACGCGGGACAGCATGCGCGGCGTCCAGGCCTGC
>JAPLOK010000299.1 GCA_026400775.1 Alphaproteobacteria bacterium
CGCTGGATGGAAGGGTCGTAGTTGAGGTAGAGTCGACCATCGAAAACAGCCCATGCGGCCGGGTCGATCGGCGCGGTGTAGCCCTGCGCCACGGCCCAGGCGCAGAAGCCGCCATAGGCCGGCGCGAAGCGCTCCGGATCGGCGGCGAAGGCGGCGGCATGCGCGGCAGTGGCGAAGCGCCAGGCCGCACCGCGCCAGTGCTGTGTGAAGCGCGCATCGCCGCGCCTGGGCGTGCGCAGGAAATGGTACGCGACCGCGTCGAAGCCACGAATGGCCAGCCCGTTATCCTGGAAGACGGGCTGTGCGGCGGCTGGCGCGGCCAGGGCGAACAGGAAGATGCGGCGTGTGATCATGCCGTGGTTTCGCGGCGCCCTGCGGTGTGGTTACGCGCCGATCAGAATTCCTCCAGCAGGCGCCCCAGCCCGCCGATCTTGTCTGCGATGCCGCGCGTGCGCAGCGCGTGCCAATAGGTGGCGGTGTTGATGGCAATGACCGGCTTGCCCAGCCACATTTCCGCGGCCGCCGCCAGCTTCACCATCGACAGGTTGGTGCCCACCTGCACGATCGCGTCCACATCATCGCCATCGAGCAGGCGCAGCGCATCGCGGCATTGCGCGGTGGTGATGGCGGCGATGCCAGTCCAGCTGCGCGCGCGCATCGCGTGGTCGCGCACCACGGAAAAGCCCATATCACCGAAGTATTGCGCCACCGCCTCGTTCATCGCGGGCCAATAGGGCGAGAGGATCGCCAGCCGCTTCACGCCGCCATAGGCGTTCAGCGCCGCGGTGCAGGCATGGCTGCCGATGGAGATGCCGATGCCGGCGGTCTCCTCCACCTGGCGCTGGAAGGCATCCGCACCCTTGGCGCCATCGAAGAAGGTCACGGCGGACATGCCCATGACCAGGTGGTCGGGGCTGGATGTCATGACATTGCGCACGGCATCCAGCGTGTTCTGGCCTATCAGCTTGGCACCGGCGATGAAGGTCTCGTTCGACACGGCATCGCTGTCGGGCGTGAAGATGCCACGATAATGGTTGGTGACGCCGAAGGGGCGCATCATCTCGAAATCGGGCTGCACGATGGTGTTGGTGGAGGGGCCGATCACGCCGAATTTCTGGCGGAAACCCTGGATATCCCTGGACATGGCGCGCGGCTTTCCTGTGCTTTCGAAGGGCAGTGCAACGGAACCGGCGGCATGCCGCAAGTCCTGCGGCGGCGGCTGATCCTGCGCTATCGCTCCGGCGGGCGGCTTTGCGCGCCCGGGCCTGGCATGCGATCCGCGCCCAGCAGCATGTCCAGGCGGTGGATGATGTTGTGACCAGCCTCGCGCTGGTGGAACAGCACTTCATACGAGCGCGTCTCGATCAGGTGACGCAACGCTTCGAACTCGGGCGTTGGGTCGCGCGGTTCGCTGCGGCGGGTCAGTTCCGCGGCGAAATCGATCAGCATGTTCAGCCGGTGCAGGGTATTGTTCTCGGCCTCGCGCTGATGGAACAGCAATTCCTGCATGCGTTGTTCCAGCTGGTTGCGCAGGGCACCGATGCCCGGCGGCTCGGCCGCCGCGGGCGAAAGGGCCGGCGGCTGATGCCGGGGCTCGCCGCGCTTGGTCAGCACGACGGCGAACTCCAGCGGATCGTCGATGGTCTCTGAGACCTCGACATTCATCAGCCCCATGCGGGAGGCACGCTCGATGGCGGCAACGAAGGATAGCGGTTCCCAGACCGTGCAATGCACGTCTAGGTAATGGCCGGTTTCAGCGACCAGGCGCGTCAAGGACAGCACGTCGTCATCCGTGTAGTGGGAGGTGCCGGGCTTGCCGGCCAGAAGCTCCGCAGGGCCAAGGGAGCTGATGCTGTTCGCCAGGAAATCCGCGACCTGCGTTGCCGTGGGAACGCTGGGCCGCGTGGCCCATAATGCCACCAATTCGCCGAAGCTCGTCAGATGCCGGTCGCGGTCGCCATTGCTGCGCCGATCGGGCAGGAACAGCGCCAATCGCGCACCATCGGCCATGCTGGCCAGCACATCGTTCAGCCAGCCGATGGGGTTGGCCACGTGTTCCAACACATGCGAGGCGACCGCGTATTCGAACCGCAGGCCAGGCGGCGCGCAGGCCTGCAACGCCTCGCCCGGTCGCCAGACGAAATCGATCGGTGGCAATGCGCCTTCGGTGTAGCCCGGGTTCTGCCTCGCCTTCTGCAGCAGCTCCTCGGTTGAGCAGTAATCCGTGTAGCACAGGCCGGGGTGGTCGCGCTTGTGCAGGAAGGGGTCGAAATAGGGGGCCACCTCCAGCCCGCAGCCGGTCGGGCGCAACCGTGACAGCACGGCGTTGGTCATGCTCTCGCTGTGGGCCACCATGGCAAACTCCTGATGCGATATTGGTGCCGGCTTGATCAATGACGGGCATTCTTGCAAGGGGGCACGGATGTCCGGGGCTGGACGGTTCCGGTGTCGGGCAGGCAGAGCCTTGAGCACATCGTCGAGGGACATGTCATGCCGCCATCCCTGCCCTTCCCACTACCCCGCCGCGCCCTGCTCGCCACGCCCCTGGCAGCGCCTGCCTTCGCGCAGGCCGACTACCCGTCGCGGCCGGTGCGCTTCATCGTGCCAGGCCCCGCAGGCGGTGCCGGCGATGTGCTGGGCCGGCTAGTGATGGAGCGGCTCTCGGCACGCTTCGGCCAGCCCTTCACGGTGGAAAACCGCCCAGGCGCGGGCACCAATATCGGCATGACCGTGGTGGCCCGCGCGGCACCCGATGGCTATATGCTGGGCCTTGCCTCGATCGCTGCGAATGCTGTGAACCGCTGGCTCTATCGCAGCCTGCCCTTCAACCCGGAAACCGATTTCGCGCCCATCGGCATGATCGCGCTGGTGCCGAACCTGATGGTGATTCCACCCAGCGTGTCGGCGCGCAATGTGCAGGAATTCATCGCCTGGGGGCGGGCCAATCGCGTGGCGTTTGGTTCGGTTGGCGCGGGGTCTTCGCAGCATCTGGCGGGCGCGCAATTCGTCCTGGCGACCGGGCTGGACATGACGCATGTGGCCTATACGGCGAATGGCCCCATGACCACCGACCTGATCGAGAACCGGGTGCAGGCGCTGTTCCAATCCATCTCGGCGGTGGCGGAACTGGCGCGCGCGGGGCGCGTGCGCCCCATTGCCGTGACCGGCGAGACCCGTGCGCCCGCCTTCACCGATGTGCCGACGATGCGCGAGCAGGGGGTGGATATCGTGTCGACCGGGTGGTTCGGGGTCTGCGCGCCAGCCGGCACGCCGGAGCCGATCCTGGAACGGTTGAACGGTGCGCTGAACGCGATCCTGGCAGAGCCTGAGATCGAGGCACGCATCATCCAGGGCGGGGCAGTGCCCAGGCGCGCCACGCGCGCCGAAATGGCGGCCTTCATGGGGGCGGAAAGCGCGCGCTGGCGGCCGGTGATCCAGGCGACGGGGGCGACGGCGGATTAACACGCAGTTCCCCTGGCGCGCATTTGCCTCTATCCCGCAACTATGACCACACGCCATTCCGGCCGCGCACCCGGTGACCTGCGCACGCTGACCCTCGACACGCAGTTCTCCCGCCATGCGGAAGGCTCCTGCCTGATCCGCTTCGGCAACACCGAGGTGCTCTGCACCGCCGCACGCAGGAAATCCAGCGCCTGATCGGCCGCTCACTGCGCGCCGTGGTAGACCGCAAGGCGATGGGCGAGATGACCATCACGCTCGACTGCGACGTGCTGAACGCCGATGGCGGCACGCGCTGCGCCGCGAGTTCGGGCGCATGGGTCGCGCTGCATCTCGCGCTGCGCCACTGCATGAACAAGAATATCCTGGGCAGCATGCCACTGACCGACCAGGTGGCCGCCGTCTCCTGCGGGATCGTGGGCGGCGCGCCGGTGCTGGACCTCGACTACGAGGAGGACAGCAACGCCGGCGCGGATGCGAATTTCGTGCTGACCGGCGGCGGCGGCCTGGTGGAAGTGCAGGGCACGGCCGAAGGCGCACCGTTCAGCGAGGCGCAATTGCTCGACCTGCTGCGGCTGGCGCGCGAAGGCACCGCGCAGATCTTTGCCGCGCAGAAGAAGGCGGTCGGGATTGGCTGAGGCGGCGCCGCGCCGGCTGTTTCCGGGGAACACCCTGCTGCTGGCATCGCACAATGCCGGCAAGCTGCGCGAATTGCGCGCCATGCTCGCCCCGCGCGGCATCACGGTGATCAGCGCCGCCGAACGCGGCCTGCCGGAACCCGCCGAGACAGGCACCACCTTCCACGCCAATGCCGCACTCAAGGCGCTCGCCGCCGCGGGCGCTTCGGGCCTGCCAGCGGTGGCCGATGACAGCGGGTGCCAGGTCGCGGCGCTGGGCGGCGCGCCTGGCGTCTACACCGCCGATTGGGCGACGCAGCCCGATGGCAGCCGCGACTATGCGCAGGCCATGGCGCGCGTGGCGCGCGAGGCCGGTGACAACCCCGATCGGCGCTGCGCCTTTGTCTCCGTGCTGTGCCTGGTTTGGCCTGATGGGCATACGCAATTCCATGAAGGTCACGTGGAAGGCGCCTGGGTCTATCCACCGCGCGGCGCCAACGGCTTCGGCTTCGACCCCATCTTCATCCCCGCGCACAGCACGCTGACCTTTGGCGAGATGACGGCCGAGCAGAAGGCCGCCGACAACCACCGCAGCCGCGCCTTCGCCGCCTTCGCCGCCGCCTGCCTGGACGAATAGCGCCCGGCCACCACATCCGTGCGCATGGTCGAACCCTTCCGTGCCGCGGCCCTTGCGCGGCTTGCCGAATTCGCCCCCCGCATGGGCCGCCACTATGCCGCCGGCCGCAACAGCGACCCCGGGCCAGGCGCGCGACGCGATGTCTCGGAACTCTCCGCCCATGTGCGCCACCGGCTGATCACCGAGGAGGAGATGGTGCGCGCCGCGCTGTCGCATCACAGCCCGCAGGCGGCCGAAAAATTCATCCAGGAAGTCTACTGGCGCAGCTACTGGAAGGGCTTTCTGGAGCTGCGCCCACAGATGTGGCGCGAATACCGCGCGCGCGCCGATGCCACGCCCATCACCCCCGCCGCGCAGGCCGCGATGGAAGGTCGCACCGGCATCGCATGCTTCGACGCCTGGGCGCGCGAATTGGCCGAGACCGGCTACCTGCACAACCATGTGCGCATGTGGGTGGCCAGCATCTGGATCTTCACGCTGCGCCTGGACTGGGTGCTGGGTGCCGAATGGTTCCTGCGCCATTTGCATGATGCCGACGCGGCGTCCAACACGCTGTCATGGCGGTGGGTCGCGGGCATCCAGACGCCAGGCAAGCACTATCTGGCGCGGGCGGAAAACATCGCGCGCCACACATTGGGCCGCTTCGACCCGGGCGGCGAGTTGAACGAGGCCGCGGAACCGCTGGACGAACCAGGCCCGCCGCCCGCGGGCCTGCTGCCGCCGGCCGACACGCCGCGCGAGCGCGTCGCCCTGCTGCTGCACGAGGATGACGTGACCTTCTGGCCCGAAGGCTGCGATGTGGTCGCGGTGGGCATGCTGCCCGCCATGCGCCCCTTCGCCGAAGCCGCGCTGGCCGATGGCGCGCGCCTCGCCGCCGCCCGCACGGCCCGCGCGCCCGAGGCGCTAGCGCCCACCGATGCCGCGCGCTGGGCGGCGGGGCTGGATGCTCAGCTGGTGATGCCCTGGGCGCCGGTGGGCTGGTGCGCGGATGCGACCGCCTCCATCCTTGCCCTGCGCGCGCGCCGCGCCTGGGATGAGGAGTGCTGGCCGCTGGCCCGCCGCGGCTTCTTCCCCTTCAAGGAGAATATCCCGAAGCTGCTCAGGTCCCTCCATCCACCAGCAGCACCTGGCCGCTGACGAAATCGGCCAGCGGCGAGGCGAAGAACAGCACCGCCTTGGCGATATCCTCGGCGACACCCAGCCGGCGCAGCGCGATGCCGTCCAGCACACGGCGCTGGCCTTCCGCGCCATAGCTGTCCCATTGCGCGGCGCTGGCGGGGTTGCTGGTCATCAGGCCCGGCGCGACGCAATTGGCCGTGATGCCATGCGGGCCAAGTTCACGGGCCAATTGCCGCGTCAGCCCGATCAAGCCGTGCTTGGCGCTGGTATAGGCCTGGATGCCGGTGCGGCTGGGCTTCACGCCTGCGCCGGAGCTGATGGTCACGATGCGCCCCGAGCCGCGCGCCTTCATCCCCGGCGCCACGGCGCGCGCCAGCGCGAAATGTGCACGCAAGTTGATGTCGATGATCGCGTCCCAATCCTCGTCGGTGACGTCTTCGACCGGCTTGTGTACCTGGCCGCGCACGCCGCCGGCGTTGGAGACCAGGATATCCGGCGGGGCGCCGATGCTGGCGATCCAGCGCGCCGCCTCGCCCTTCGCGGTCAGGTCGCAGCGAAAGCCGGTGCCGGGCAGCTCCTCATTCGTGACGTCGGTGGTGAAGACGCGCGCGCCGAGGCCCAGGAACATCTCCGCGCAGGCGCGGCCAAAGCCATGGCCACCGCCGGTCACTGCCACCACCTGGTTGTCGAATCGCAATTGCATCACAGCAGCTCCAGCAGGTTAGCGTCGCTCATCGGGCGTTCGCGGCGTTCGCATTGGCCGATCATCTCGACCAGCTTGATGATGGTCGGGCAGGGGATGCCGTGCTCGGCGCCGATCTCGGCCACCGGCAGTATCTGCGCGCGCGCGGCGCTGATGCGCCCACGCACCCAGATGTCGCGCCACACGCCGGAATGCGATTTCGCGCTGGCGGCGTTGAACGCGACTAGCTTCGCGATGCTGTCATTCGCCGCGGCCTTGCTGCCCGCCGGCCCGAAGGCCTCGGGCACGAAGCCGTTGAAGCCCCGCGGCACCACGCCTTCGGCGGCCGCGACCGTCACCACTTCGCGGGCCAATGCGCGCCACAGCGGCATCAGTTCCGGACGCGCCAGCGTATCGGCGATGCCCTTTTCCGCCAGCGCCTGCGCCGTGAGATAGGTCGAGTAGCAGAGCTTGCCCCAGAGGTAGCTGAACACATCCGGCACCTGGATCGCATCGGGCTCGAAGATGCGCATCAATGCGTGCAATTCGGCCAGGCGCGGCGTCATCGCGCCATCGATCTCGCCCAGCACCACCGCGCCGCGATTGCCGTACATGATGCGCCCCGGCGCCTGCCAATCGGCGCCGAAATTCACGAAGGCACCCATCACGCGGTGCGCGCCCAGCACCGGCAACATCAGGCGTTCGCACAACCCGTTCTGGAAGGATGCCGCATAGCCATCGGGTGCCAGATGCGGCGCCATCTGCGTGGCCGCCGCCAGCGTGTCCTGCCCCTTCACGCACAGCAACGCACGGCCGAAACTGCCCCTCACATCGGCCGGCAGCGCCGCGCGCACCGGCACGCTGAAGGCATCCACCGGGCCTTCGATCTGCAACCCGGTGGCGTTCCGTTCGTCGCCGCGACATGCGCGGCGTCCACATCCACCAGCAATACGTCATGCCCCGCACGGGCCAGATAGGCACCGACGGTCGAACCAATGGCGCCCGCGCCCCAGATCAGAATGCTGTTCATCACGTCAGTGCAATGCATCGGCGCCATGCGCGCAAGATGGGTGGCGCGCGCGCCGATCCGCGCCACACTGCGGCGATGCAGCGCGAGACCGATAACCTCAAAGGTGCGGCCCTGATGGCCGCCGCCGCCTTGGTCTTCGCGGCGGAAGCACTGATGGTGCGCGCGCTGACCGCGCGCGGCGTGCCAGTGGAGATGCAGGTCTTCTTCCGCGCGATCGGGCAGATCATCTGGATCGCGCCGCTACTGCTGCGCGCGGGCGCTGAGGTGTTCCACACCCAGCGTGTGCCCATGCATATCCTGCGCGGGCTATGCTCGGTGACGACATGGGGCTTCTACTACTTCTCCTTCGTCTATCTCAACCTCGCCACCGCCACGGTGCTGTCCTTCACCAATGTGATGTTCACCACGCTGCTGGCAGGCCCGCTGCTGGGTGAACGTGTGGATGCCGCGCGCTGGGTCGGCACCATCGCGGGCTTCGTGGGCGTGGCCATCATGCTGCGGCCAGGGGCGGAACTCTCGGCGCTGGGCGCAGCGGTCGCGCTGGCCTCGGCGCTGTGCTGGTGCGGCATCACGCTCACCTCCCGCAGCCTGACGCGTACCGAACGGACGGAGACGGTGGTGGCCTGGGTCGGGCTGGTGACCAGCCTGGTCTCGCTACCCTTCGCCATCATGGCCTGGGTGCCGCTGGATGGCGGCACGTTCGCGCTGCTGGTGGTCTTCGCGCTGTTCACGCCCGGCATCATCTGGCTGCTGACCGAAGCGCTGCGCGCCGGTGAGGCCAGCGCCGTCGCGCC
>JAPLOK010000265.1 GCA_026400775.1 Alphaproteobacteria bacterium
GCGGCGCCTGCGCGCCACCGCGCATGGGCATTTGCGCGCCGCATTCCAGCGCCGAGACACTCTGGCCCGCCTTTGCCAGCATGCCGGCGGCGGTGGTGACATGCGCTTCCTCCCCGTTATGGGAGGCGCAGGCCAGCGCGATCTCGGCCGCGGTCAGGCCGTAGCGATCGGCGGCGCCGGTCTCGATCAAGGGCAGCGCCTGCAAGGCCTTGATGGCCGAGCGCGGGAAGATCGGCCGGTCGATATCGCCCAGTGCCAGCAGCACGCCACCATCGGCATCCAGCACCGCGACGGCGCCGGCATGCGCGGATTCGACCACGCCGCCGCGCGTGACCTCGACCAGGATCGGGTTCACCGGGCTTACGCGCCACGCTCCACATGGGTGCGGAAATCATCGAAGGAGATGGCACCCGAGACCAGCCGCGTGCCGAACACGAAGCTGGGCGTGGCGCGAATCTGGTGGCGGTTCTGTGCGGCGAGCCGCGCTTCCAGGATGCCGGTCTGCAGGGCGGCATCGCGGATGGTGGCGTCGAACATGTCGCGGCCCATGCCGGCCAGGGCCGCCATGCGCGCCAATTCCTCGATCTGCGTGCCCTGCGCGAAGGCCCAGCGGTTCTGCGTCTGGAACAGGGTGGAGATGAAGGGCTCGTAGCGTTCGGCGGGCAGCGCGCGGGCCACCATGGCGGCGCGCAGCGCGATCTCGTCCAGCGGGAAATCCATGAACACCATGCGGATGCGGCCGGTGTCGACCAGTTCGGCCTTGACCCGCGGCCAGGTGTTCATGTGGAAATTCGCGCAATGCCCGCAGGTCAGCGAGAAGAATTCGAACACCGTCAGCGGCGCATTGGCGCGGCCGGCGCTGCGTTCGGCCAGGCGCGGATCGGCCGCATTGGAGGCGGGCGCGGGCGCCTGGGCCTGCGCGGCCTGGGTCAATTGCGGCAATGGCGGCGGCGGGGCGGGCGGGGCGGGCCACAGCGCGTAAGTGGCGATGCCGGCGGTGGCCGCCGCGGCGGCGCCCCCGACCAGGATGTTGCGGCGTGTCTGCGACATGGGAATCCCTCAACTCAACCGCCCTTTCGATAAACCCCCTGGGCGAGCTTTTCCAGCGCATCGCGCAATGGCCCTTCGGGTGCTGCCGCCAGCCGGGCCGAAATGCCGGCGGGCAGCACCACCGGCGGGGGCGGGGCAGGGCGCGGTGCCGGCCCCTTCACCACCGCCTGGATGAAGCGCAGCCGCTGCACCGCCGCGCGGCCCAGCCCGGCATTGATGCGCCCGATCAGTGCCGGGCCCAGCATGGTCAATTCCATCGCGGTCGGGCCGGAACAGGCGATCACCAGCGTGCCGCGATCGAGCCTGCGCGGCATGGTGCGCGCTGCAAGGCCGGGACCTACCAGCGCTTCCCAGTCGGTCAGCACCTGGGCGCTGCCGGGCACCAGCTTGCGCAGCACCGGCCGGGCGATGCCGGCCGTCAGCGCGCCCAGCTGTTTGGGGCCATGGTATTCGCCGTCCTTGCCCTTATACCCGCCTGCCATGCCCGCCTTGTCCGCCGAAGCGCTGTTGCATTGGTATCACCGCACGAAGCGCAGCCTGCCCTGGCGCGGTGAGAGCGACCCTTACCGCATCTGGCTCTCGGAGGTGATGCTGCAACAGACCACGGTGGCCGCCGTGGGGCCACGCTATGCGCGTTTCCTGGCGCGCTTTCCCGATATCGGCGCGCTGGCCGCCGCCCCTTGGGAAGCGGTGGCCGCCGAATGGGCAGGGCTCGGCTATTACGCCCGCGCCCGCAACCTGCATGCCGCGGCCCAGGCGGTGGCGGCGCAGGGCGGCTTTCCGCGTGATGCGGCGGGGCTGCGCACGCTGCCCGGCATCGGCGCCTATACGGCCGCCGCCGTCGCCGCCATCGGCTTTCAGGAACCGGTGGTGCCGGCCGATGGCAATGTGGAACGCGTGATGGCCCGCGCCTTCCTGGTGGAGACACCGCTGCCCGGCGCCAAGCCCGAGCTCGCGCGCCTGGCCCAGGGCTTCATGGAGCAGACCGCCGCGCGTGCCGCCCCCGGGGATTTCGCCCAAGCCCTGTTCGACCTGGGTGCGACCATCTGCACCCCGCGCAACCCCGCCTGCGCGCTGTGCCCCTGGATGGCCGGCTGCGCCGCGCGCGCCGCCGGCCGCGCCGGCGAATTGCCCCGCAAGGCCGAGAAGTGCGCGCGCGGCGTGCTGCATGGCGTGCATTTCCTGATCCGCGACGGGCAGGGGCGCATCGGCGTAAGGGCCCGCCCGCCGCGCGGGCTGTTCGGCGGCATGTGGGAAATTCCGGGCACGCCCTGGCGCGCCACGCCCTGGCCCGATGCCGAGGCCATGCCGCATGCCCCCGATGCCCGGCTGAACTGGCGCGCCGCCCCCGGCGAAGCGCTGCACCAATTGACCCATCGCGACCTGGTGCTGCGGCTGTTCATGGCCCAGGCACAGGCCTTGCCGCCCGGCCTGACGCCGCTGACCAGCCCCGCCGAGCTGCCGACCGTGATGCGCAAGCTGCTGGGCTTGGCCGGATAGGGCCATCCGTTAATGCCGGTGCGCCGAGAGCTATTGCGTTTATTGTTGCGATATCGACATGAATGGCGCGCCGGAGCCGCCAGCGAGAACCGCCCCCTGCCTGGAAGGGCTACACGATCGGCGACAACACGCATCAGGACCAATCCGCCTTTCCCTGGCGGCTCGATGACACGCGCCTGATGCGCCCCTTCTATGAGCGCATCTTGCGCGCCGGCCTGCCGGTGGTCGCTATCCACAAGGGGCTGTTCCCGCCGGCTGCCGCCGCGCTCAAACCGCGCCTGGAACCCTTCGCGGGCGTCGCCGATGTGGAACGCGCGGCGCGCGACTGGCCCGATATCCAGTTTCTCATCTACCACGCCGCCTATCGCAACGCCCCGCCAGACCAGGCGGCAGCGCTGTTCGAGGCGACGGGGCGGATGTAATGGCTGTCGGACCGGGCCGAGATGGTCGAACGCACCGGCCTGCGCAACGTCTATGCCGATGTCGGCGCGGTGTTCGCGGGCGTGGTGATAGGTCACCCGCGCCTGGCCGCCGGCATGATCGGCACGCTGGTCAAGGGCCTGGGCGCCGACCGCGTGATCCGGGGCACCGACAGCGTCTGGTATGGCAGCCCGCAATGGCAGATAGAAGCCCTGCGCCGGCTGGACATGCCCGATGGCCTCAAGCGCCGCTTCGGCCTGTCAGACCTCGGCCCCGATAACGGCCCACTCAAGACCTCCATCCTGGGCGGGAACGCCGCACGCCTTTATGGCGTGGAACCGCGCCGGGCGGCACTCTACCAGGACGGCATCAGCACCATGAAACGCGACTACGCCACAATCGGCGGCGCGGAACGACACCGCAGCCTGCATGCCTGGGGCTATGTGACGCCGGGCTGAGACGGGGCAGGGTGGGCCGGGTTGCGCCTGTGACCCTGGGGAAGGGCGCCGCCCTTCCCCAGACCCCAACCAGACCGATAACCCACACCGGGTCCAGGGGTCGTTGACCCCTGGCGGGGTGGTCCTTGGAGAGGGGCAGCGCCCCTCTCCAAGGACCACCCGCACCATCCCGTCCACCCAGCCTCGTCTCAGCCTGGCGCCACTCAGCCGAAGATGTCCGCTGGGCTGTCGCGGCGCAGTTCTTCGCCGAGGGCCAGGCCGAGTGCCACGGCGTCCGTGGCCACGCCTTCGATGGAGCGTCGCAGCAGGAAGCTGCCATCGGCGCGTGCGGTCAGGCCTTCCAGGCGCAGGCGGTCGCCCGTCATCACGGCGTGGCCGCCGATGGGGGTGCGGCAATTGCCGTCCAATGCGGCCAGCAATGCGCGTTCAGCGCGCGAGACGGCGGCGGCTTCGGGGTCCTCGATGGCGGAGAGCATTTCCGCCAGTTCAACATTGGCTGCGCGCATGGTGACGCCGACGATGCCCTGTCCGGCGGCGGGCAGCATGAAGCGCGGCTCGATCACGGCGGCGGCCTCGGCTTCCAGTCCCAGCCGGCGCAGGCCGGCCAGCGCCAGGAAGGAGGCCCCCACCTCGCGGGCGCGGACCTTGCCGATGCGCCCGCCGACATTGCCACGGAAATTCACCACTTTCAGGTCCGGCCGCGCGGCCAGGATCTGCGCCTGGCGGCGCAGGGAGGCACTGCCCACCACGGCCCAGCGCGGGATGGCGCGGAACGGGTCGGCGGGGTCGGCTTGGCCTTCGGGCAGGATCAGCGCGTCGCGCGCATCCTCGCGCTTCATGGTGCAGGCCAGGATGATGCCGTCGGGCAGTTCGGTTTCCAGGTCCTTCAGGGAATGGACGGCGAAGTCGATCCGGCCATCCAGCAGCGCCTCATGGATTTCCCTGGCGAACAGGCCCTTGCCGCCGATTTCGGCCAAAGCGCGGTTCTGCACCGTGTCGCCGGTGGTGGTGATGGCGTGCTCTTCGAAGGCGTTCAACTCGCGCAGCACGGGGCAGACGCGCATCAGCGCGTCGAGGAACATGCGCGTCTGGGTCAGCGCCAGGGGGCTGCCGCGCGTGCCAACGCGCAGCGGAAGGCCAGGCATGCGGGCATGGCTGCGGGCGCGTTGATCTGCGGGCATGGCGGTATCCATCACGGGCCTATAGAACCGCAGCGCCATGCGCGAAAGCCGTCCTGTCCTGGGTATCGAGACCAGCTGCGATGAAACCGCGGCCGCCGTGCTGGCGCCCGATGGCGCCATCCTGGCCGAGGCTGTGCATTCGCAACTGGCCGAGCATGCGCGCTTCGGCGGCGTGGTGCCGGAAGTGGCGGCGCGCGAGCATCTGGTGCGGCTGCCGGCGATGGTGGCGCGGGTGCTGGAACAGGCGGGTGTGGCGCCGGCGGAACTGGGTGGTGTGGCAGCCACCGCGGGCCCGGGGTTGATCGGCGGGCTGGTGGTGGGTTCGAGCTTCGGCAAGGGCCTGGCGCTGGCGCATGGCCTGCCCTTCATCGGTGTGAACCACCTGGAGGCGCATGCGCTGACAGTCTTGCTGCCGGGCCTGTGGCCCGGCCCCGCACCCGATTCAGCCCGCGACGCCTCCGGCGCCGCGACCATCGGGGGCGGGCGCTTTCCCTATCTGCTGCTGCTGCTTTCGGGCGGGCATTGCCAATGCGTGGCGGTGGAGGGTTTTGGCCAGTACCGGCGCCTGGGCAGCACGTTGGATGACGCGGTGGGTGAGGCCTTCGACAAATCCGCCAAGCTGATGGGCCTGCCCTGGCCGGGTGGGCCGCATCTGGAGCGCCTGGCCGGGCAGGGCGATGCGCGGGCGGTGGCGCTGCCGCGCCCATTGCTGGGGCGCGCGGGCTGCGATTTCAGTTTCTCGGGGCTGAAGACCGCGGTGGCGCAGGCGCTGGCGAAGCGGGCTGCGGCAGCCGATGTGGCGGCCGCCTTCCAGGCCGCTGTGGCCGAGGTGCTGGCCGATCGTGCGCGGCATGCTGTGGCGATGATGGGTGGCGCGACCGCCTTGGTGGTGGCCGGCGGCGTGGCCGCGAACCAGGCGGTGCGCACGGCGCTGGCGGAGGCGACCGGCCTGCCGCTGATCGCGCCGCCTTTGCGCTACTGCACGGATAATGCGGTGATGGTCGCCTGGGCGGGCATCATGCATCTGCGCGCGGGCCATGCGGATGGCATGGAGCATGCGCCGAGGCCGCGCTGGCCGTTGGATGAGATGAGCAGCCCAGCCCTGCGCTGATCAAGCTGAGGCCCTGAACAATGCCGGCGCATGGTGACGCGAAACGCCTGATTCCAGGCGTTTCGCGCCTGGAATCAGGCGTTGATCCAGGGTGCGCGGCGCCACAATTCGGAATAGCGGCTCTGGGTGTGGCGCATCCGCGCCTCCCATTGCGGGCCGGCTTCGTAGCGCGGTTCGATGAACTGCGCCTCGAAGGTGGCGATGGTGGCGGGGTCGGCGGCGGTTTCGGCCACGATCTCGCGCATGCGGCCGACGATATGCGAAGGTGTTCCAATCGGCATGACGATGCCGCGCTCGGAATACATCTCGATCTCGAGGCCCAGGCTCGACATGGTCGGCACATTGGGTGCGAAGCGGTTGGTGCTGCGCCCGGCATGGGCCATGAAGCGTAGGCCATCGGGGTTCGGCATCACCTCGCCCACCGACATGGTGTTCACCTGCACATGGCCTGCCATCAGGTTGTTGCGCTGCACCGGCGCGCCGTTGAAATGCACGATGGTGAAGCGCGCGCCGGTGGCCTGGCTGATCATCGCCATCAGCAGATGGTCATCGGTGCCGATGGCCGCCATCACGCACCACCAGGCCCGTCGGGTCGTTCATGATGCCGCCGATGAAGGCGAAGCTGTCGAGGTTGTATTGCGCGCGGCGCTCGACCGGGATGGTCACGAAGGCGGGCATGTTGGTCAGGCCGATCACGTGCCCATCGGGGCGCGAACGCGCCACATGCGCCATGCCCAGTTCGGAACCGGCGCCGGGGCGGTTCACCACCGTCAGCGGCACGCCCAGGCGTGCCTCCAGGTGGCGCGCGAACAACCGTGCAACGATGTCCGTACCGCCACCGGCGCCGAAGCCCACGGTGAATTCGATGGGCCGGTCCGGCCGCCAGGGATTGGCGAGCGCGGGCGTGGCGAGCGGAGCGGCGAAGAGGGCGGCAAGGGTGGCGCGGCGTGTGGGCATGGAAACCTCCTGAAATCGGGAGGTTCAATGCCCTGTCGCCGGGCCGCGCGTGAAGAGTGGAAATCACCGCTGGGTCAGGAAGCTGTAAGCGCTTCACACACAAGGCTTGTGAAGATGTAAAGCCTTTACCGCGCGCGGGCGATGCAGAAGTCGATCAGCCCATCCAATGCGCGCTTTTCTGGCCCATCGGCGAAGCCTGCCAGCGCTCCGCGCGCGGCCTGCCCATAGTCGCGCGCGCGTTCCACCGTGTCGCGCAGCGCGCCGTGGCGGGCGATCAGCGCCTGGGCATGGGCCAAGTCGTCATCTGTCTGTTCGCGGTCTTCGAGGGTGCGCTTCCAGAATTCGCGCTCGGCCGCGTTGCCGCGCGCCATGGCGAGCAGCACGGGCAGGGTGATCTTGCCCTCGCGGAAATCGTCACCGACGGTCTTGCCCAGGACGGCCTCGTCGGCCGCGTAGTCCAGCGCGTCATCGATCAGCTGGAAGGCGACGCCGATATTGCGGCCGTAAGCCTCCAGCGCATCCTTCGCGGCCGCGTCGCATTCGGCGACCACGCCGCCCAGCCGGGCGGCGGCGGCGAAGAGGGCAGCGGTCTTGCCGTTGATGACTTCCAGATACTGCGCCTCGGTCGTCGCGATGTCGTTCTGCGTCATCAGCTGCAGCACCTCGCCTTCCGCGATGGTGGCCGATGCGCCGGAGAGGATGTCGAGCACCTCCAGCGAGCCATCCTCGACCATCAGCTTGAAGGCGCGCGCGAAGAGGAAATCGCCCACCAGCACCGAGGCCTTGTTGCCGAACAGCGCATTCGCGCTGGCCTGGCCGCGGCGCAATTCGCTCTCATCGACCACGTCGTCATGCAGCAGGGTCGCGGTGTGGATGAACTCCACGCAGGTCGCGAGCCAGACATGCCGCTGGCCGGCGCGATAGCCGCACATGCGCGCGGTGGCCAAGGTCAGCAGCGGCCGCATGCGCTTGCCGCCGGCGGCCACGATATGCGCTGCCAGCTGCGGAATCAGCACGACCTGGCTGTCCATGCGTTGCACGATCAGGCGGTTCACAGCCTCCATATCGGCCGCGACCAGGCCGATCAGGGTGGTGAGCGCATCCTCGCCGGGCAGTGGGGCGCCGTCGGGCATCACTCCGCTCCGGTCGCCGGAGGCGTAAATCGGTGCGGCATCAACTCCGCTCCGGTCGCCGAAGGCGTGAATCGGTGCGGCATCAACTCCGCTCCGGTCGCCGAAGGCGTGAATCGGTGCGGCATCAACTCCCTCCGGTCGCCGAAGGCGTGAATCGGTGCGGCATCAACTCCGCTCCGGTCGCCGAAGGCGTGAATCGGTGCGGCATCAACGCTGCGTCCATGGCAGCCCGGCCGTCTTCCAGCCTGCGACATCGCGATGGCCCGAAGGCCCGACCGGCCCCTCGAAGCCATCGGCCACGTTGAAGACCTGGCCGAAGCCCTGTTCCTGGGCCGCCATCGCCGCTGACATGCTGCGCGCACCTGACCGGCACAGGAAATACACATGATGCTCCGGCGTGATGCCCGAACGTGCCATCATGTCCAGGAACTGCGCGTTGAGCTGCATGGAAGGGTACAACTGCCAGGGGATCAGCACGACGCGCTTGGCCGCGTCCGACAAATCCGGCACGCCCACGAAATTCCATTCGGCATCGGTGCGCACATCCACCAGGACCGCCATGGGGTCGTCACGCAAAGCGTCCCAGGTGGCTTCGGGGCTGATGTCTGGCACGGCCGGCATGCCGCTTCTCCTGTATGGCGTTCGGATGAAGGTATGGGCCTGCGTGCCGAAACCGGCAACCATGGGCGCCATGGAAAGGCGCGGATTCGAATTGGCGCTGCTCGGTGTGCTGGCGGTGCTGTGGGGGTCTTCCTTCGCCTTCATCCATCTCGGCGTTCAGGGCTTTGGGCCGCTGACCTTCATCGGTCTGCGCTGCGCCATCGCGGCCGTTGTGCTGTATCTAGTGATGCGGCTGCGTGGCATAACCATGCCGCGCGATGCGGCATCCTGGCGGGCCTTCGGCATCCAGGCCTCGCTCGCGACCGTCACACCCTTCCTGTTGATCGCCTGGGGCTCGCAGGAAGTTGCATCCGCACTGGCCGTGGTGCTGGCCAGCACCTCGCCGATCTTCGCCTTCCTGCTGGGCTTCGCCTTCCGCCGCGCCGAACCGCCGGGTTGGCGCAAGGGGCTTGGCGTCACGCTGGGAATCGCGGGCGTCGCGGCCATCGTTGGCCACCAGGGCCTGGGCGGCGGGTCGCTGCCGCACATGCTGGCCATCGTCTTTTCGGGCGCGCTTTTCGCGCTGTCGGGCTATACGGGGCTGTCGAATTTCCAGGACAAGGACCCGATCGTGCCGGCGTTGGGCGCGCAATGCGTCGGGCTTTGCGTGCTGCTGCCCCTAGGCGTGATCTTCGAGGCGCCGTGGAACGCCACACCCGAGCCCTCCGCCTGGCTTGGCCTGTTCGGCCTGGCGTTGTTCTCCACCGCCGCGGCCTCGGTCATCTGGTTCCGGCTGTTGCGGACCTTGGGCGTGGTCGCGACCACCTCGCAGGCCTATCTGCGCGTGCCGGTGGGGGCTGCCATCGGCGTATTCCTGCTGGGCGAGGCGTTTCCCTGGGCGGCGGTGGCGGGCACCGCGCTGGTGATTCTGGGCGTGGCATTGATGACCTTGCGTGCCCGCCCCGCGCCGCCTATCCCCGGCCGAAATTGAGGAGACTGCCCATGCAACGCCGCGCCATCTTGGCCCTGCCCGCGCTCGCCGCCGCCCCTGCATCCACACCCGCTTGGGCGCAGGAATGGCCGCCCGGCCCGGTGCGCGCCATCGTCCCCTTTGCCGCCGGCAGCGCCACCGACACGGTGGCGCGGATGTTCGCCGAGCGCATGCGCGAGACGCTGGGCCACCCGGTGGTGGTGGAAAACCGCGCCGGCGCGTCCGGCCTGATTGGTGCCGAGGCCGTGGCGCGCGCCGCACCGGATGGCATGACCATCCTGTTCGGCACCAACTCCACCAATGCCGCCGCCAACGCGCTGTTCCGCCGGGTGCCCTTCAACATGGAAGCGGATTTCGCGCCCATCTCCACCATCGCATCCGTGCCGCTGCTGGTCGCGGTTGCGGCCAATTCGCCCTACCGGACGCTCGCCGACCTGATCGCGGCCGCCCGCGCGCGCCCCGATGGGCTGAGCTATGCCTCGGCCAGTGCCTCGCAGCGGGTCGCGTCCGAGATGCTGACCTCAATGGCCGGCATCCGCATGCTGCATGTGCCGTATCGGGCCTCGCCGGCGGCGGTGCAGGATTTGATCGCGGGCCGGGTGGATGTGTTCGTCGCCGACCAGGCCGTCATCCTGCCGCCTGCCCAGGGCGGCCAGTTGCGCGTGCTGGGCGTGACCACGCGCACGCGTTCCGCGCAGATGCCCGATGTGCCAACCGTGGCCGAGGCCGCGAACCTGCCCAGTTACGAGCTCTTCGCCTGGTTCGTGCTGGTGGCGCCGGCGGGCACGCCGGCGGTGGCGATCCAGCGGCTGAACCTCGCCCTGCGCCGCGCCGCGGAGGATGCGACGCTGCGCTCGCGCCTGGGCGAGGCGATCGGCATGCAGGTGATGACCGGCACGCCCGAGGAAGCCACCGCCTTCATGCGTGCCGAGACGGTGAAGTGGACCCAGGCGATCCGCGCTGCCGGCATCGAGCCGGAGTGAATCACACCGCGTAGGGCAGGCCCACATAGTTCTCGGCCAGCGTGGCGCGTGCTGCCTCGCTGGAACACAGATAGGCCAGCTCCGCGGTCTGCACGCGCTGTTCGAAGCCATCACCCATGTCGTAGCGGTGCAGCATCTGCGTCATCCACCAGGAGAAGCGCTGCACCTTCCAGATGCGCTCCAGGCAGATGCGGCTGTAATCATCCATCAAGCCTTCGCCGCGGCCGTGGAAGAAATCATCCAGGGCGGCGGCCAGCACGCGCACATCCGCGATCGCCAGGTTCATGCCCTTGGCCCCGGTGGGCGGCACGATGTGGGCTGCGTCACCGGCCAGGAACAGCTTTCCGAAGCGCATGGGTTCGGCCACGAAGCTGCGCATCGCCGTCACCCCCCTCTGGATGATCGGGCCTTCATTGACCTGGCTGGGCAGGCCCGCGCGGGCGAGGCGCGCATGCAGCGCATCCCAGATGCGCCGGTCGGACCATTGCGAGAGGTCCTCATCCGGCGCGCATTGCACATACATGCGGGACAATGTCTCGCTGCGCATGGTGGCGAGTGCGAAGCCATCGGCATGCCGGGCATAGATCAGTTCATGGGATGCTGGCCGCGCCTCGGCCAGGATGCCGAGCCAGGCGAAGGGGTAGATGCGGTCGAAGATGGTCATCTTCTCCGCCGGGATCGCGGGGCGGCAAATGCCGTGAAACCCGTCACAGCCGGCGATGATGTCGCAATGCAGTTCCTGCGCCACGCCGTTGTGGGTGAAGCTGATGCGCGGCTGTCCTGCGATGTCATGCACCGCGGTATCGGCCACGTCGAACAACAGCGGCAGGCCATCGGCCAGGCGGGCGGCGATCAGGTCCTTCACCACCTCCTGCTGGCCATAGATGGTCACGCGCTTGGCCGTGAGCGCGGCCAGGTCGATACGGTGGTTCTGGCCCTCGAAGCGCAGTTCCAGCCCGTCATGGGCCAGGCCCTCGCGGTGCAGGCGATCGGCCACGCCCGCTTGCGTCAGCGTGTCCACGCTGCCCTGTTCCAGCAGGCCTGCGCGGATGCGGCCCTCGATATAGTCGCGCGAGCGCGCCTCCAGCACGACGGCGTCGATGCCGGCCGCCTGCAACAGCCGCCCGAGCAAGAGCCCCGCCGGTCCCGCGCCAATGATGCCCACCTGTGTCCGCATGGCGCAGCCCCCCCTGTTGTGGCAGAGCAATGACCAGGAAGTCGCGCGCAGGCAACGGGGGGGGGTACCGCATGGCAAGGCTGCTCTATGAATTGGCGGGCGCGGACCCTGACCGCCGCTTCTCACCCTTCTGCTGGCGCACCCGATTCGCGCTCGCGCACAAGAACCTGGCCGCCGAGGGCATGCCCTGGCGCTTCACCGAGAAGGACCGCCTGGCCTTCTCCGGTCAGGGGCTGGTGCCGGTGCTGGTGGATGGCGGGCAGACCATCACCGACAGCTGGCGCATCGCCGAATGGCTGGAGGAAAAGCACCCCGCGCCGGCACTGTTCGGGGCCAATCGCGGCTTCGCGCGCTTCATCAACACCTGGGCGGATACGGTGCTGCACCCGGCCTTGGCGCGGCTGATCGTCAAGGACATTCATGACTGCCTGGCGCCGCCCGACCAGGCTTATTTCCGCACCACGCGCGAGGCGCGGTTCGGTGCCACGCTGGAAGCCGTGCAGGGCGCGCGGGAGGTGGAAGTCATTGGCTTCCGCAAGCTGTTCGGGCCAGTGCGCGCCGCACTGGCCGGCCAGCCCTGGCTGGGCGGCGGGGCGCCGGATTACGCGGACTATATCCTGCTGGGCAGCCTGCAATGGGCGCGCTGCACCAGCCCCTTCCGGCTCTTCACCGAGGATGACGTGGTCTTCGCCTGGCGCGCGCGTGGCTTCGCGCTGTTCGAGGGCATGGCGGCGAAGGCGGTGGGGTATCCGGCGTAGCTGGGGGGGGCGCTGTTGGCACTGGGGAGGGGCAGAGCCGCTTCCCCAGAACAACCAGCGCCACCTCTCCGGCCGCGCGGCTACTTCCCCGTCGCGTCCATCGACCCGGTTATGATCTCGAACATCCCCTCCACCTCGCAGGTGGCATCACCCGGCAGGCTCGGCACGCCGATGGTGGTGCGCGCATGCCGCCCCGCCTCGCCGAACACCGCCACCGCCAGGTCGGAGGCGCCGTTCATCACCGCCGGGTGCGCGGTGAACTCCGCCGGGGCCGCGATGAAGCCGCCCAGGCGGACCACCCGGCTCACCCGGTCGAGGTCCCCGCCGCAGGCCGCCTTGAGCTGTGCGATCAGGTTGATCATGCACAGCCGCGCGGCTTCCGCCCCCTGCTCGGGCGTCACGCCGGCGCCGACCTTGCCGGTATGGGCGATCTTGCCGTCCCGCAGCGGGATCTGTCCCGAAATCACCACCAGATGCCCGCTGACCACATAGGGCACGTAATTGGCGATCGGCGGGGGCGCCACCGGTAGGGTGATGCCGAGTTCGGCGAGGCGGGCATCGATACGTCCGGGCATGTTGGTTCCTCGATAGAGCGGGATGCGATGAGGCGGGTTCGCCGAAAACGTTGAATCCCGCTCTCGACAGTAAGCTTCAATGCAAGGCGGCGCGCGGTGCGCGGCGCTTCGTGGTGTCGGCCGGCGCCAGCATCGGCAGGTCCAGCGGCAGCAATGGCGCCTGTTGCGCAGGCGTGGAGAGCGCGTCAGGCGCGCAATCGGCCTCGGTCGGCTGTGGCAGGTCCTCGCGGCCGAGATATTCCAGCGCGAGGCGCCGGAAAGCCCAGTCGAGCACCGAGGTGGCCCGCGTGATCGCGGGGTCCCCATCCACCTGGCCCGCCGGCCCGAAGCGGGTATAGGCGAAGGCGTCGGCGAAGGCGTCCAGCGGCGCGCCGCGCTGCAGCCCGATCGACACCGCCTGCGCGAAGGCATCCATCAGCGAACGATAGGCGGAGCCTTCCTTGGCCAAAGTGAAGGCGATTTCGCGCAAGCGGCCATCGGCATCCTCGGCGGTGCGCATGGCGATGCGGTGGCCGCCGACCACGGCGTGAAAAGTGCCGCCCGCGGCGCGGGGGTGGGCCAGCAAGCCGCGCGCGGCGGGGCGTTCCACATGCGGCCGCGGCGGGCCTGCCACGGCGACCGGCGCGGGCGGAGCGACATGCAGGAAGGGCATCACCGCATCGGTCAGCGCGCGCCGCGCGGATTCGGATACCGGTGCGAGGATGGCGCCGACGCGGTCCGGGTCCAGCCGGGCCGCGGCCATGGCGGCGCGGGTGGGTAGTTCGACCGCGCCCGTATCGGTCTCGACCACGCGCGTGGCACCGGCGGCCGGGAAGATGCCGGCGGTCTCGGCCCCCAGCAGTGCCTCGGCGGCATCGGCCGCGTCCAGTGCCAGGATCTGCTGGTGGCGCAGCCCCGGTGAGGCGGCGGCCAGGTCGAGTGCGAATTGCGCGGCCACCGCCAGGCCCGGAATGGCCGTGGCATCGGGCGGCGCGGGCCAGAGCAGGGCCACGGGTTCGCGCGCACCCAGGCGGGCCGCGATGCGCGTGGATTCACCATCCGCCGCACCCCGGGTCAGGGCGGAGATGCCGGCTGCCACCGCGCGCGCTTCCTCCGACGCATAGGACAGGCCGAGCGCGGCCAGCAGCCCGGCCAGATCGGCAAAGCCCAGCCGCAGCCGGGTGGCCTTGCCGCCCGACAGCGCGTCGAGGAAGCGAACGCCGAGCGCCACGGCCTCCTGGTAGCCTTCCAGGTCAAAGCCGCCATCGGGTTCCAGGAAGGCTGGCAGGTTCAGCACATAGCGCGCCTCCTGCGACTGACCGCGCCAGACTTCCGCGCCGGGGGCGCCACGGCGGGCGAGCAGCATGGCGCGCAGCCCCTCGGCCAGGTGGATGGCGCCGCGGGCGTCGAACAGGCCGGCCTTCTGGCCGCGGGTCATGGCACGGCCAATCCAGGCCTCGGCGGCGCGCGGCAGGCTCGCGGGGCCTTCGCCCGGCACCAGGGCGGCCAGCGCCTGGCCGGCCTCCTCCTCCCAGCCGGCGGGGATGGCAACGGGGCGGGGGGCGGCGTCGGGGTCGGCGGAAAGCTTATGGCGGGCGAGGCGAAGGCCTTCCCAAAGGGTGCCCATGATGCGGGTGCCGGGGGTGCGTGTCATGACGGCAAGCTTAGCCAGGACTCGGCGCAGGGGAAGGCATATCTGGTGTTCGATTCGCGCCCTGGCCACATAATCTTGTGGACAACCGCCCCCCCCCTTGGCGGGGCTGCGCCTGCCATGGCATGCCCGCCGCCATGCCCAAGAGCTGGACCCAGAAGGCCGCCAGCGCCAGGCCTGCGCATGTGGCGGTGCTCGACAAGCCGTTCGCCGGCGTGCCGGCCGGTGCGCGGTTGCTGATCCCCTCGCCGCCGCTGATCGAGGCCTATCTGCGCGCCATCCCGCGCGGGGAGGTGCGGCCCATCACGCAACTGCGCGCCGAACTGGCCGCCGCCGAGGCTGCCTGCGCCACCTGCCCGGTGACCACCGCCATCCACACCCGCATTCTGGCCGAGATCGCGATCGAGGCGCTGGATGCCGGCATGCCGCCCGAAGCCGTGGCTCCGTTCTGGCGGGTGGTCGAACCAGGCAGCGAGTTGGCGCACAGGCTCAGCATCGGGCCTGCGGGCATCGAGCGGCTGCGCGCGGCCGAGGCCGCCTGAAGCCCCGAACTGGCGCGCCGTGCGGCGCCATGGCATAGTTCTCATATGTCCATTTATGCCATGTTCGCTGCCCGCCTGACCGCGCGCCCCGTCGGCCGCGACCGCTACGGCAACCGCTATTTCGAGAGCCGCCGCGAAATGCCCGTCTATGGCCGCAAGCGCCGCTTCGTGATCACCGCGGGCGCCCAGGACCCGACCAAGGTGCCGCCCGAATGGCACGCCTGGCTGCATCATCTGACCGATGCGCCGCTGGATGAGAGCCGCCGCCACGCGTGGCAGCGCGATCACCAGCCCAATCTGACCGGCACCGCCGGCGCCTGGCGCCCCCTGGGCCATGATTATTCCGGCGGCCAGCGCCGCGTCACCGGCGGCGATTACGAGGCCTGGCGCCCATGAAGGGCCGCTCCGCGCTGGAAATGCTGACCGGCGCCGGCGTGCTGGCGGTGGCGGCCCTGTTCCTGTTCTACGCCGTGGCGCATGGCGGGCGCGGCGCGCAGCCGGATGGGATTGCGCTCTCGGCCCGGTTCGACCGCATCGACGGCCTGGTCAATGGCGCCGATGTGCGGGTGGCCGGCGTGAAGGTGGGCAGCGTGACCAGCCTGTCGATCGACCCGCAAAGCTTCAACGCCGTGGTGCAGTTCCGCGTGGACCGCGCGCTGCGCCTGCCCACGGACAGCAGCGCTGAGATTGCCTCCGAAGGCTTGCTGGGTGGCAAGTTCGTCTCGATCGTGCCGGGTGGCGCGGATCGCGTGCTGGCCGATGGCGGGCGCATCACCGAAACCCAAGGCTCGGTCAGCCTGGAAAGCCTGCTTGGCCGCTTCATCTTCTCGGTGACGCAGATGAACGCGCCCGCGGGTGGCACGCCGCCCGCCCCCCCCCGGTGACACCGCCCGAGACCTGGCCGGGCCGCGATGGCGTGCCGGTGGCCTGCCTGGAAAAGCTCAAGATGCTGCGCGAGAACCATGCCGAGGCCGCGCAGGTACTGGCCGATGCGCTGGAGGATGCGGTGCTGATGGGCGTGGATGAAGGCGCGATGCGCCGCATTCTGGCGGAGCTTGTCGCCGCCCTCCCTTCCCCACGCGCCCGCCCATGAAGCGCGCGCTGGCGCTGCTGCTGTTGCTGCCCGCGCTGGCGGCGGCCCAGGCCTGGCTACCGCGGCAGAATGTCAGGCTGCAGGCGCTGGACAAGGTGACCGCGCGGGTGACCGTGGTCGATGCCCGGGTGGGTGAGGCGGTGCGATACGGCACGCTGACCATCACGGTGCGCGCCTGCAATGCCCGCCCGGCCGATGAAGTGCCCGATGCCGCGGCCTGGCTGGAGATTTTCGACAGCCGCATGACGCCCGCCCAGGGTGCTGCATTTCGAGGCTGGATGTTCGCCAATGCGCCGGCGGTGAGCATGCTGGAGCACCCGGTCTATGATGTGCGGGTGCTGGAATGCAGGTAGGGCGGCGTCTGTGCGGTGGCCGGTCAGTGGCGTCCGCGATCGAGCGTGGCGCGGCGGGTATTGGCGATGGCCTCGGCCAGCAAAGTCATGACTTCTTCGGCCTCGGCGCCCTGCGCCAACTTGTCGGCCCATAGCTCTCCCTCGCGCTCCAGGCGGGCCAGGAGCGCGTCGGGATCGGATGATTCTTCGAGCATGGCATGGAGTGCCGCTCGAATGGCATCGCCCATGCCGCTGTCAGTCATCACCATGGTTCCGTACATTCCGAAAAGTCCGATGATCACGTTCTCGTTATCCGAGCGATTGCTGGAAAGCCTTAGGAGTCCCTCATCTGTCAAGCCAAAGCCATCCCCATATCGCGGCGGTATGCAGCGATTGAGCGCCAAAAAACATGGAGATTCCAACAACGTAACGCGCACGCCGTACTGTGGAATAAAAACAATGGCCGCCCGAACGATCCGAAGTCGTATCGAAAAATCTGCCGCTAACCCATTGATTTTCAATTGCGATGATTTCGTTTAGGCATCGATGCGTGCTTGCATCGCCTCACAATCGCGTGCATACCCGATTGGATTACACGGTCATGTAAATTTGCAATCAGGGCGGGAGTGGTTTGTATGTCGTGCAATTCAGCCTATGCCTCGACACGGGCGGCCCCTGTGGTCTCTTCCAACAACATCACGGCGCAGCGCCAATTGCAGCTGTCGGGCCGCCAGGCCGCGGCGGCCGACAAGCCGCTGACCGCCTCCCTCATGCTGCGCGCCGCCGAGGGCATGATGCTGACGCATCTTTCCGACTTGGCTGCCCGCGCTGCGTCCGGCTACGCAGCCCTGGATGATCTGCTGCATGAGGCGGGGCAATTGGGGGTCGCGGCCTATGCGGCCGATACGGATGGATACCTCCGCCGCTACAACGACCACGCGGAACAGCTATGGGGCTGGTCGCCCGGCATCGGCGTGCAGCGTTGGTTTGGTGCCTGGGCCCTGACGCACCGCGATGGCCGGGCCCGCCCCCTCTCGACCTCGCCGATGGCCGTCGCCTTGCGCGAGCGTCGCGTAGTCACCGAGGATGTGGTGTTCGGCCGCAGGCCGGATGCAGGCCAATTCGCGAATCGGCCATTGGCGGTGCCTGTGCGCTCCAGCCGCTGGGGCGTGGTGGGCGCTGTCAACTTCCTGATCGATGTGAGCCAACGCGTCAGCATCGAGGAACGGCATGTCTTGAACTAGCGCGCCGGGCAGTGTCGGGCACTGCTCACGGCGTCAATGCAAGACCTGTCATTATCCAAGACACTTCTGATTGCTCCACTGCGAAGAGCGGATCATCGGGAGAGAAGTGACTTGTTGTCTTGTTTGTGAGTGTGATTTTGATTGTGCGGAAATCCTGAACTCTAACCAAGCCGGGACGAGAAGAATGGACGAACTGACGCTGGAACTGCCATTGCCAGATTGGGCGCCATTTGGCGCCCCGAGCGAGGCCCATTGGCGCGCGGTGCAACGGCGCCGGAACCTGGTGCAGATGGTCAGGCAGATCGCAGCCCTCGCCAAGGATGAGGGCTTCATCGAGACAGCCATGCTGCTGAACGAGACGGCGAGCAGGGTTCGTTCGCGCTTGATCAGCCCTGTCATCCCGGAGAACCATTTCGAGATGGCCGAGCGCAAGCCCAGCAAAAGCCCGGCTGCGCGGACCAAGAAGCAGGCCGCGCTGAACCTGCCCTGAAGCCTGGATCGTCCAGGCCTGTGCGGCCTGGCCGTGGTGGCGGCTGGCCGATCGACCCGCCGCCGGCACCGCATGCCAAGTCTCAGCGGCGCGGTGCGAGATCCCATGGCGCGCGCTCGGCCTCGCGCAGCGCCTGTCCTTC
>JAPLOK010000484.1 GCA_026400775.1 Alphaproteobacteria bacterium
CCCACGATGTACAGGCCCATCGGCGCCGAGAGTACGCCATCCTCGGCGCCGCGCCGGCGCAGCAGGCGGCCGAACAGGCCGGGCTTCGCGGCGGTGGCAGGCTGGGGGTCATAGCCACGCAGGCGGAACCACAATTCCTGCAGGTTCTCGGCCACCTGCGCCTGCGCGGGATCGGCCGCCAATGCGCCCTCCTGCAACCGCGCCCGATAGGCGGGCAGCGGCCCCAGCGCGGGGTCGGCAAGCGTCAGATCGGTTCGGGGCAGCGCGTCCATCCTCGCGGGCGTCAATAACGCGGTGCCCGCCGGTGGCAAGGGGGCTACTGGCGGGGCGGGGCCGGCTGCGCGGACGAAGGCGGGGTCGCGGGCGGTGTGGCGGGCCGTGGTGCGGGCGGCGTGCCGGCGGCGGGCGCAGGCGTGCCTGCGGGCGCCGCGACGGGAGCGCCAGGCGGGCGCGGCTGCGTGCCGGCAGGCGGCGTGGTGGCAGCCGGCGCGGGCGTGGCCGTCGGTGCGGGCGTGGCCGTCGGTGCGGGAAGGCGCGCACCGGGCTGCACCGCGCCTTGCTGGAATTGAACCGGGTCCAGCGGCACGTTGCGGCGCACACCAGCGCCAGGCGCAAGACCCGCCACGGCGCGATTATCCACCGTGACTTCCACGCCCGTCACCTGACCGAAGGTCATCAGCAGGCCGGGCTGGTTGGGCGGGGTATAGGCCTCGCCCGCGCGCATCATGCGGTCCACGATCGGCTGCGGCACGTTTTGCGGCCGCACCTGGACCCAGGTCGGCTGGGTGAAGCGGAAGGTGATGCGGCTGGGATCGGTCGGCGATGGCGGTGGCGGCGGGGGCGGCGGCGGCGGCGGGGGCACCACTACCGGCACCTGCACGGGCGACGGCATGGGCACATTGGTCGAGCCCGGATTGGCGGTCAGGCCGGGCACGGCCAGCGGCGGCGGCGCAGGCGGATCGGCCGGCGTGCCTTCCCGCGCGGCGCGCTCCAGGCGCGGCGGCACGGCGGGCACGGCATCCACCGTGCGCTGGTTGCTGCCGGTCCAGTTATACCAGCCGACATAGGCACCGACCGCGATCACGGCGCCCACCAGCACCACCACGCCCGCGGGAACGCCGCGTTCGGGCACGGGTTCGGGGAAGACCAGGTCCTGCTTGCGGGGTGCGATCTGGCCCACGGATTCCCGGAAACGACGGACCACATCCTCGGCATCCAGGCCGAGCGCGGTCGCGTAGTTGCGCACGAAGCCCACGGCATAGGCGGGTGCGGGCAGGTCGCGCACGCGGCCTTCTTCCAGCGCGATCAGATAGACGCGGCGGATACGCAGCGTGGCCGAAATGTCCTCGACCGTCAGGCCAGAGGAGACACGCGCATCGCGCAGTTCCTCGCGCATCGCGCAGTTCCTCGCCCAGGCGCGCGGCATCGACGCTGGGCGCGGCTTCGGCGCGGGAAAAGCGTTTCATGGTGAAGGACACGGGGGGGTTCTACCTGGGGGGGCGTGCGGGGTGAAGGGGGGAAGTGTTGATCGCGGGATTCTGCGTGGTCGGCGATGCCGCCTGGACGCATCCTGTTTCAGTTGGCGGCCAGCAGCGCGGTTTCGGCCTGATCGAGCAGTTCGGCGATGATTTCCGCGGCCGGCTGCTCCTTCGTGACCATGCCGACGGACTGCCCGGCCATCAGCGAGCCGTTCTCCACATCGCCATCCATGGCCGCGCGGCGCAGGGCACCGGCCCAGAAATGCTCGATCTGCAGCTGGCCCTCTTCCTTGGTCACTTCACCGGCATCGAAGCGGCGCAGCACCTCGGCCTGCTTTTCCATGAAGCGCTTGACGCCGTCATTGACGATGGCGCGGACCGGAATGACCGGGAAACGTTCATCCAGCTGCACGGAGGCCAGCGCGTCGCGCGCATTGGCGCGGATGAAGGCCTGCTTAAAGCGCGGGTGGGCAACACATTCGCTGGCGCAGACGAAGCGTGTGCCAAGCTGCACACCAGCCGCACCCATGCGCAGGTATTGCAGCATCGCTTCGCCACGGCCGATGCCACCGGCGACGAAAACCGGCACCTCGGTCATGTGCGGCAGGATTTCCTGGGCCAGTACGTTGAGGGAGACGGGGCCGATATGGCCGCCGGCCTCGGAGCCCTCGATGACCAGGGCATCGGCGCCCTGGCGGACCATGCGCTTGGCCAGCACCAGCGCGGGCGCGAAGCAAACCACCTTGGCGCCGCCTTCCTTGGCGCGCTTGATGGCCGTGCCGGGCGGCACACCGCCAGCAAACACAATCACCGGCACGCGCGCGGCCAGGCACACATCGACCAGTTCTTCGAGCTTGGGGTGCAGGGTGATGAGGTTCACGCCGAAGGGGCGCGTGGTGAGCTTGTGCGTGGCGGTGATTTCCTCTGCCAGCCGCGCCGGGTCCATCGCGCCACAGGCGATCACGCCAAACGCGCCGGCGTTGGACAGCGCGGCCACCAGGTTGCGCTCGCTGACCCAGGTCATCGCGCCGCCCATGATGGCGTGTTGCGACCCCAGGAACTCAGCGCCACGCGCCATCAATGCATTCAGGCGCTCGTTCACTCGTCATCATCCTTCGCGGCTGGCTCCGGCCCGTCCAGCCCGAAGGCGGTGTGCAGCGCGCGCACCGCCAATTCCTTGTAGTCCGACGCCACCAGCACGCTCACCTTGATCTCGGAGGTCGAGATCACCTGGATGTTGATGCCCTTCTCCGACAGCGCCTTGAACATGGTGGCCGCGACACCCGCGTGGCTGCGCATGCCCACGCCCACGGCTGAAATCTTCACCACCGCCGGGTCCGCCAACACGGATTGATAGCCCAGCGCATCCTTCAGCCCGGCCAGCACATCCTGCGTGCGCGGCAGGTCGGCGCGGCCGACGGTGAAGGTCATGTCCGTCGTGCTGTCGGCGCCGACATTCTGCACGATCATGTCCACATTGATATTGGCTTCCGCCAGCGCGCCGAACAGGGCGGCCGCCACACCTGGCCGGTCAGCCACGCGGCGCACCGTGATCTTGGCGTCATCCGCCGAATAGGCGATGCCGGAGACAATCAGCTTTTCCACGATCTCGTCCTCATCCACGACAAGCGTGCCGGGCTTGTCCTCGAAACTGCTCAGCACCTGCACGCGCACGCGGTGCTTCATCGCCACTTCCACGCTGCGGGTCTGCAGCACCTTGGCGCCGACGCTGGCCAGTTCCAGCATCTCTTCGAACGAAATGCGCTCCAGCTTGCGGGCGCGCTTCACGATGCGCGGGTCGGTCGTATAGACGCCATCAACGTCAGTGTAGATGTCGCAACGGTCGGCCCTCAGGGCGGCGGCCAGCGCCACCGCCGAGAGGTCGGACCCGCCGCGGCCCAGCGTGGAGACCCGCTCGCCATCCGCGACACCCTGAAAGCCCGCCACCACTGGCACCACGCCGGCATCCATATCGGCCAGCAGTGCTGCGCCCTCGATCGCATCCACCCGCGCCTTGCCATGCGCATCATCGGTGCGGATCGGCACCTGCCAGCCCTGCCAGGAACGCGCAGGCACACCAAGCTTGCCCAGCGCGATCGCCAACAGGCCGATCGTCACCTGCTCCCCGGTCGCGACTACCACGTCGTATTCGCGCGGGTCATGCAGCGGGTCGAGGTCGTTCACCCACTTGACCAACTGGTTCGTCGCACCAGACATGGCGGAGACGACGACGGCCACCTGGTTGCCGGCATCGGCCTCCCGCTTAACGCGCATGGCCACGTTGCGAATGCGGTCGAGGTCGGCCACTGACGTGCCGCCGAATTTCATGACGATCCTGGGCATGGTCCAATGCGGGCTGTAGAAGGGCGGGCACCCATACTGGCGAGGCACAGGCGATGCAAGGCGTGGCGGTTTCCGGGACTGCGAATGCGGCGGAAGTCGCGAAGTTCGACGCGCTGGCAGCGCAATGGTGGGACCCGCGCGGGCCAATGGCGCCGCTGCATGCGATGAACCCGCTGCGGACGGGTTGGATATTGGAGCGGCTGGGGTCGGCGCGGGGCCTTTCGGTGCTGGATGTCGGTTGCGGCGCGGGGCTGGCGTCCGAGGTGTTGGCCCGCGCCGGCGCGCAAGTCACCGGCCTGGATGCGGCGCCCGAGGCGCTGGAAGCCGCGCGCGCGCATGCGCAAGCCGCGGGCCTTGCCATCGACTACCGCTGCGGCCTACCCGAGGACCTGCCAGAGGATGCGCGCTTCGATGCTGTGGTGGCACTGGAAGTGGTGGAGCATGTCGCCGACCGCGCGGCTTTCATGGCGAGCCTGGCGCGCGTGCTGAAGCCCGGCGGCAAGCTGTTCATGTCCACGTTGAACCGCACGCCGCGGTCGTATCTGTTTGCCAAGCTGGGTGCGGAATACCTGCTGCGGCTGCTGCCGGTGGGCACGCATGATTGGCGCAGCTTCGTGACGCCCGCCGAACTGGGTACGGCCATGCGCGGCGCCGGTCTGCGCGTGGGCGATAGCGCGGGGATGCTGTTCAGCCCGCTGCGCCGCCAATGGATTTTGTCGCGCGATCTGGGCGTGAACTATTTGATGATGGGGGAGGCGGCCTGAACCGCCACAGGGTTTTCATGCTGCGGCGCAGCGAAATCGTGCCAAGCTCGCCCCATGCAACTCCCGCTTCTCCTGCCTGGCAAGCGCGTGCTTGTCGTGGGCATCGCCGACCAGGACAGCATCGCCACCGGGATCGCCCGCGCGCTGCGTGAGGCTGGCGCACGCCTGGCCATCACCTGGAAGAACAGCAAGATCCGGCCGGAGACAGAGGCCATCGGCCGCGAACTGGACGCCGAAATCCTGCTGCCGCTGGAGGTGCGAGAGGCGACGGAGATGGACACGCTGTTCGGCACCATCGCCGCCCGCTGGGGCGGCCTGGATGGCGTGGTGCACAGCATCGCCTGGGCGCCGCGCCAGGCCCTGGCCGCGCCCATCATGGATGTGACCTTGGCCGATTTCACCGCGGCGATGGATATCTCCTGCCATTCCTTCATGCGCCTTGCGCAGCGCGCCGCGCCGCTGATGGAGCATGGCGGCGCTTTGATCACGCTGACCTACCAGGGCGCCGAGCGGGTGGTGCCGAATTACGGCATCATGGGGCCGGTAAAGGCGGCGTTGGAGGCAAGCTGCCGGTCACTGGCGGCCGAACTCGGCCCGCGGGGCATCCGCGTACATGCGGTCAGCCCTGGCCCGATCGCCACGCGCGCGGCAGGCGCCCTGCCCGATTTCGCGAAACTGCTGGCCGATAGCGCGGCCGAGGCACCGGCGCGGCGGCTGGCCACCCAGGCCGATGTGGGGGCGACCTGCGCGTTTCTGCTGTCGGAGCACGCCGCCGCGGTCTCGGGCGGGGTGGTGTTCGTGGATGGCGGGCAGCATGTGATGGCGTGATAAATTCGCCACGGTTGTTGCCCCTCCCCCCTTGCCCCACGCCTGTCGGCTGAATATCTCCAACCCGTAACACCCCAAACGCATCCGCGAGGGGCCGGGAGCGGTGCCTGTCAGGGCCGCACCCACGCCGCCGCAACAGGAGACACACGGATGAGCAAAGTCATCGGCATCGACCTCGGCACGACCAATTCCTGCGTCGCCATCATGGATGGCGCGGAACCACGCGTGCTGGAAAATTCGGAAGGCGCGCGCACGACGCCGTCCATGGTGGCGTTCGCCAAGAATGGCGAGCGGCTGGTCGGCCAGGCCGCCAAGCGCCAGGCCGTCACCAACCCCATGAACACGCTGTTCGCCACCAAGCGCCTGATTGGCCGGCGCTTCGATGACGCGATGGTCAAGAAGGAAGCGGGCCTCGCCCCCTTCAAGATCGTGCCCGCGCCAAATGGCGACGCCTGGGTCGAAGTGGATGGCAAGCCTTTCGCCCCGCAGCAGATCAGCGCCAACATCCTGACCAAGATGAAGGAAACCGCCGAGGCCTTCCTGGGCGAGACCGTCACGCAAGCCGTCATTACCGTGCCGGCGTATTTCAACGACGCGCAGCGCCAGGCGACCAAGGAGGCCGGCGCCATCGCCGGCCTGGAAGTGCTGCGCATCATCAATGAGCCTACGGCGGCCGCGCTCGCCTACGGCATGGACAAGAAGACGGCCGGCACGATCGCGGTGTACGACCTCGGCGGCGGCACTTTCGACGTGTCGGTGCTGGAAATCGGCGATGGCGTCTTCGAGGTGAAGTCCACCAATGGCGACACCTTCCTGGGCGGCGAGGATTTCGACCAGCGCATCATCGACTATCTGGCCGATGAATTCCGCAAGGAAAACGGCATCGACCTGCGCGGCGACAAGCTGGCCTTGCAGCGCCTGAAGGAGGCTGTCGAGAAGGCCAAGATCGAGCTGTCCTCCGCCAAGCAGACCGACATCAACCTGCCCTTCATCACTGCGGACGCGTCCGGACCCAAGCATCTCGTGATGCAGGTGACGCGCGCCAAGCTTGAAGCGCTGGTCGATGATCTGGTGCAAAAGACGCTGGAACCCTGCCGCAACGCGCTGCGCGATGCCGGCATTTCCGCGGGCGAGATCGACGAGGTGATCCTGGTCGGCGGCATGACGCGCATGCCCAAGATCATCGCACCCCGATGAGGTGGTCGCCATCGGTGCGGCGATCCAAGGCGGCGTGCTGAAGGGCGATGTTAAGGACGTCCTGCTGCTGGATGTGACCCCGCTCTCGCTCGGCATCGAGACGCTGGGCGGCGTCTTCACCCGCCTGATCGACCGCAACACCACCATCCCGACGAAGAAGTCGCAGACCTTCTCCACTGCAGATGACAACCAGACCGCGGTCACCATCAAGGTCTTCCAGGGCGAGCGTGAGATGGCGGCCGACAACAAGCTGCTCGGCAATTTCGACCTGACTGGCATCCCGTCTGCGCCGCGCGGCGTGCCGCAGGTGGAAGTCACCTTCGACATCGACGCCAACGGCATCGTCTCCGTCTCCGCCAAGGACAAGGCGACCGGCAAGGAGCAGAATATCCGCATCCAGGCCAAATCCGGCCTGTCGGACGCCGATATCGAGCGCATGGTCAAGGACGCCGAGGCCAATTCGGCCAATGACAAGACCCGGCGCGAGGCGGTCGAGGCACGCAACCAACTCGACGGTCTGATCCACACCACTGAACGCACGCTGAAGGAGAACGAGGGCAAGGTCCCGGAGGCCGAGAAACTGGCCGCCGAAGCCGCCATCACCGAGGCGCGCGGCGTGCTCGATGGCCAGGATATCGCCGCCATCCAGGCCGCGACCGAGAAGCTCGGCCAGGCATCGATGAAGGTCGGTGAGGCCATGTATAAGGTGCAGGCTGAGCAGCCCCAGCCCGCCCCCGAAGCCCCTGGCAGCAAGCCCAGCGACAAGGTGGTCGACGCGCAGTTCGAGGAAGTGGACCCCAAGAAGCCGAAGCAGAGCTGAGGTTTCGGCGCGGCCCCGGGACCCTATGACGGACCGATTCACGCTGCTAAACGCAGCAAACGGGCCGGGGTTCCGGGCCTTTGTTTGAAGGGCCTACCCCATGGCGAAACGCGATTATTATGAAGTGCTCGGCGTCGCCCGCGGCGCCTCAGAGGATGACCTCAAGCGCGCCTACCGCAAACTGGCCATGCAGTTCCACCCGGACCGCAACCAGGGCAACCCCGAGGCCGAAGGCAAGTTCAAGGAAGTCTCCGAAGCCTATGACGTCCTGAAGGACGCCGAAAAGCGCGCCGCCTATGACCGCTTCGGCCATGCCGCCTTCGAAGGCGGCGGCGGTGGCGGCGGCCCGCAAGGCGGACAGGGCTTCGGCGGCTTCGAGGACATGTTCGCCGACATTTTCGGCCAGTTCACCGGCCGCGGGCAGCGCCAGCCCACCGGCCGCGGCGCCGATCTGCGCCAAGAAATCTCCATCACGCTGGAGGAAGCCTTCGCCGGCACCAAGAAGGTGCTGAAGGTACCCACCAGCGTGAAATGCGAGGCCTGCACCGGCTCGGGCGCGGAAGGCGGCACCGTAAACGCCCAAACCTGCCCAACCTGCAAGGGCAGCGGCAAGCTGCGCAGCCAGCAGGGCTTTTTTCTGGTGGAGCGGACCTGCCATACCTGCTCCGGCTCCGGCCGCATTATCAAAAATCCCTGCAAGGTGTGCCTGGGCGCGGGCCGCGTGCAGCGCGAGCGCACGCTGAACGTGACCATCCCTGCAGGCGTGGAGGACGGCACGCGCATCCGCCTGGCGGGCGAAGGCGAAGCCGGCCTGCGCGGCGCCGGCCCCGGCGATCTTTACGTGGATGTGGGCGTGAAGCCGCACCCGCTGTTCATGCGCGAAGGCCCCAACATCATGGTCCGCGTGCCACTGCGCATGACGCAGGCAGCGCTCGGCGGGCAGATTGAGGTGCCCAGCATCGATGGCGGACGCACCCGCGTCACCATCCCAGCGGGCACCCAGACGGGCGAGAATTTCCGCCTGCGTGGCAAGGGGTTCTCAGTACTGCGCAACACCGCGCGCGGCGACATGTATGTGCAGGTCAGCGTCGAGACGCCACAGAACCTGACGCCCAAGCAAAAGGAATTGCTGGAGGCCTTCGAGGCCGAGGCGGCGAAGGGCGGCAAGTCCTCGCCGGAGAACGAAGGCTTCTTTGCACGTGTCAAGGAGTTCTGGGACGGCTTGGGCCGATAGGGCATGATCCGCAAAGGCGGAATCGCCGGCTCGGTGAATCATTCTCGCATGGCGGCTACAGTATGATTCCGTCAAACGGGATCACGCTGTAGAATAACGCCAGAGAGGAAACCGGCGAATGATCCACGAACTGCGCAT
>JAPLOK010000263.1 GCA_026400775.1 Alphaproteobacteria bacterium
GGGCATGGAGGGCGTCTCCAAGAGCCAGGTCAGCCGCCTCTGCGCCGAGATCGACGAGCGGGTGCAGGATTTCCTCAACCGCCCGATCGAGGGTGACTGGCCATACCTCTGGCTCGACGCCACCTATGTGAAGGTCCGCCAAGCCGGCCGCGTCGTCCCCGTCGCCGTCACCATCGCGGTGGGCGTGAACAGTGATGGCCGGCGCGAGGTGCTTGGCATGGCGATTGGCGCTTCTGAGGCCGAGACCTTCTGGCTCGAGTTTCTGCGCTCACTGACGCGACGCGGCCTGCGCGGCGTGAAGCTCGTCATCTCCGACGCCCATGAGGGCCTCAAGGCGGCAGTGACCAAGGTGCTGCGCGCCACCTGGCAACGCTGCCGCGTCCCCTCGCCGGGCTTACCGCCCGGCGTTCCTGCGGAAACGGATCGGCTGCTTGCCGCAGCCGATCATGCGCAACGCCACCGCCCACGCCGGCAAGAACCAGCGTCGCCTGGTCTCGGCATGGATCGGCACCGCATTCGCCGAGGCTGATGCACCGGCCGCCCACGCCCAGTGGCGCCGCGTCGCTGACCAACTCAGGCCCAAGGTGCCCAAACTCGCCGAACTGATGGACACCGCCGAGCACGACGTCCTGGCCTATATGGATTTCCCCCGCGAGCACCGCGCCAAGATCCACAGCACAAATCCCATCGAGCGGCTCAACGGCGAAATCAAGCGCCGCACCGATGTCGTCGGCATCTTTCCCAATGAGAGCGCGATCACACGGCTGATCGGCGCCATTCTGCTGGAACAGTCCGATGAGTGGGCCACGCAGAGAGCGCGCTACATGACGCTGGAAACCATCGGCTCGGTGAGCGACAATCCCACCGTCAGCCTGCCGGCAGTGGCAGCCTGACACGGCGGCTCAACCCGCCAAGGATCAACGCGGTCCTACACCACGTGACGGGACACGATCCATGCCGACCGCTGAACCTGCTCTTCTTCATCGTCCATCTCCTGTGCGAGACGGACTCTCACCCAAACCGAGGGATCAGGCAGGGGGCAGGTCAGGAGCGCAGTACTGCTCGGAGCGCCCTCACGGAAGGCCCGGCTGACGGCGGATTGCGAAACCCAGGCGGCGGCGCCATGCAGGGAGGTGATGTGGCGGGGCTTCATCGCGGCCTGCATAGCGTGAGCGGGAGGCGGGTCGCCAGGACCGCTACGCACTGATCAGCTGGCGATGGGCCGGTTCAATCGGGCCAGCACAGCACGCCGGTCAACGCTTCCCACCGAGCAGGTCCAGCGCCTGCGGCAGATCCAGCTCGACCTCGCGCGTCTGCGCCCCCATCGCGAAAAATCGCGGCAGGCGCTCGCCCGCACCCGCGGAGGCCAGCGCCTGGCCCGCCCAGAATTGTTCCTCCAGCAGGCCGGCATGCAGGCCAGCCTCGCTGGCCCGCACCGCCTGCCTGGCCAGCCGAACCGCTTCGGCGGGAAAGGCTGCGATCCGCAACGCCAGCCGCTCGACGAAGGGGCCGATCGTCTCGGCGGGCAGAGCACGATTGACGAGCCCGTATAGCTCGGCGCCTTCGGCATCGATGTCGTCGCATCCGAGCAGCATCTCGAGCGCCCGACCACGACCGATCAGGCGGGGCAGCCGTTGCGTGGCCCCGCCGCCTGGAACACAGCCCACCGCCACCTCGAACTGGCAGAACACGGCGCGCCCCAGCGCCGCGAAACGCATGTCGAGAGCCAGGACGAATTCGCAGCCGCCGCCCCGGCAACGGCCCTCGACCTTGGCGATCGTGGGCTGCGGCAGCGCGTAGAACAGCTCCCGCATGGCGTAGCCCTCGCCCAGCCGATCAGCGCGTGGTGGCGGCGGGTCGGACAGCCGCTGCAGGAACGGGGTCGCGTCGGTATGGGCGATGAAGAACTCGGGATCAGCCGAGTCGAAGACGATGACGCGCACCCGCTCATCGGCTGCAACGGCGCGCGCGAATGCCTCAAGATCGGCCCTAAGCCTGCGGTCCAGCAGGTTGATCGGCGGGTTGTCGATCGTGACGAAGGCAACGCCCTGCTCCAGCTTCACGCGCAGGGTTTCGAACTCGTTGTATGACATCGCTGGGCCAGACTCCCCGTTTCAATATCCGCGGCCGCGCTCCACAGCGTCGAGCAACGGCTCGCCGCCACGCAGCCGGTTGAGATTCTCGAGGATCCGCCGCGCCGAAGCCTCCGGTGTGCTGAGCCCCGCGGAGTGCGGCGTGATCCGGATCGCGGGATGCCGCCAGAAGGGATGGCCGGGCGGCAAAGGTTCGCTGCGGAACACATCAAGTGTGGCGCCAGACACATGGCCGGCGTCGAGCGCCGCCAGCAGATCCGCTTCGACCAGATGCTCGCCACGCCCGACATTGACGACATGCGCACCCGGCGGCAGGCGCGCGAAGCAGTGGCGGTCCAGGATGCCCTCGGTCGCGCGGGTGCGCGGCAGCGCACAGACCAGGATATCGGTCTCGGCGAGCATGCGCGCCAGGCCCTCCTCCCCGGCATGGGCGGTCACGCCAGACAGGCCGCGCGCGGTGCGGCTCCAGCCGCTGACCGGAAAACCCAGAGCCACCAGATGCCGCGCGGCACCGGCGCCGACCGCGCCCAGGCCCAGCAGCCCGACGCGCCGCCTGCCGCCCGGCCGCGCGACCAGCCGCCGCTCCCATCGCGCGTCCCGCTGCAGGTGGTCGAACCGGTCACTGTCGCGTTCGACACGCAGCACGGCCAGCACGATATACTCGGCGACTTGCGCCACCATTTCCTGCGTGACGACGCGCATCACCGCAACACCGGCCGGCAGGTCGGGGTCCGCCAGGATATGGTCCGCGCCCATGCCAACCGAGGAGACGAGCCGCAGCCCGCGCAGCGTCGCCAGCGCCCCGGGCTGCGGCCGCGCGACGATGGCGCATTCGGCGTCCCTGGCGCCATCCGCGTTCCAGGTGAAAAAGCCTTCCTCCCGCAACACGGCCGCGAAGCCGGCGCGCCAGGCCTCCGGCACGGCGGTGCCGCCGATCAGGCAAATCCCGCCACTCACCCTGTCTTCCCGAGGGCGGCATAGCCCTTGGGTTCGTAGCGCGCCGGGCGGGTCATCTGACGCTGCACCCAGGCCATGCGACCGGCACGCGGCACCACGATCGACCACAGCCATTCGGGCCAGGCCAGCGGCGCGGTGAAGAGAGATGACCAGCGCTGGGCATGCTCGATGATCGGCCGTTCGCTGCGCTCCCATTCCCGCAGCGCCGCCTCGATATCCGGCGCATCCGCAACCGTCAGGGCGAGCGCCAGGGCGTTCATGATCGCGCAATTCGCGCCCTGCCCCAGATTCGGCACCATGGCGTGGGCGGCGTCTCCCACCACCGCGACGCGCCCGCGCGACCAGCGCTTCAGGCGGATGATCTGGTACTGCGCCCAACGCGCCTCCGCCCAGTTCGCCTCGCGGGTCGCCCTTTCGATCACATGCGCCACAGTCGGGAAGGAGCGCATCCAGGTCGCGGCGTCGATCGGGACCTGCCGGCCGGACAGGTCATTCTGCGGGCAGGTGACGGTGCAATAGGCCGTGGTCGCCGTCGCGGGACGGTACAGGAAGCGCCGCCGGCCGGACCAGAATTCGAAACCGGTATCCCCGTCATCATCCTGGCCAAGCTCACCGGGCACCCGCGGCATGATGAATCGCGTAGCGCCTTCGCCGGGTATCGTCCGGCTGGCGAGAAGCTGCATGGCGTCACGCAGCTTCGAATTCACGCCATCGGCAGCGATCACCAGGTCGCCGCGCAGCGTCGTGCCGTCGGCGAGTTGCAGCACGCCTTCCGCCAGGGCGCCGGCGACCTCCGCGCCGAAGCGGAATTCCGCGCCCAGGCGCTGCGCCTCCTCTGCCAGCACACCGGCAAGATGCGGGCGGGAGACCCGGAAGACTCGGTAACTCGCATCGAAATCGGCGGTCACCCGGCCATGCCGGTCGCGGGTTTGCCGGCTTGGCATCCGCTGCGCGCCATCGAGCGCGCGCTCCACCAGTCCCAGCACCTCGAGAGAGCGCAGCCCGTTCTCGTGGAAGGCGATGTTGTAGCCCTCGGAGCGCACGCTCGAGGCGCGCTCGCACAGCGTGACGGACCAGCCGCGCTGCAGCAGCGCCACGGCCGCGGTCAGGCCGGCGAAGCCCGCGCCGCCGATCACGGCATGTCTCACGCCGGTGGCCTTTGCGCGCATGCGGCGCCGCATAAGGTCATGGCCCTGCCCTTCACGGACGCGGTACGCCGACATCCTGGATGACCCGTGCCCAGCTTCGCACCTCCTGCTGCATGAATTCGCTGAACCGGGCGGCGGGCATGAAGGCCGGTTCGATGGCCAGCCTGTCGAGCTGCCCGCGCAATGCCGGGTCATCCATCGCCTCGCCCACCGCGCGCTCCAGCCGGGTGGTGAATTCGGCCGGGGTGCCGGCGCGCAGGAAGATGCCCATCCAAGGAACCAGCGCGAATTCGGGATAGCCAAACTCGGAGACGGTGGGCAGGTTGGGCAGCGAGGTCGGCCTGCGCGTCGACATCGCCGCCAGCGGCCGCACCCGGCCGTTCTCAAGGAATTGCGTGGCGGCGCCGAGCGCGCCCACCGTCACCTGCACATCGCCGCGCAGCAGCGAGATGAACAGGGGAGCCGAGCCCTGAAAGGGCACGGGCACGATGTCGATCCCGGCGGCGCGCCTGAACCATTCCATCGTCAGGTAGTGCGGCGCGCCGACGCCGACATGGCCATAGTTCAGCGTGCCGGGGCTGGCCTGCGCGAGGGCGACCAGCTCGCGCAGATTCCGCACGGGCAGTTCAGCGCGCACCATGATCGCAAAGGGCAGTTCGGCCACCCTGGCGAGCGGCGTGAGCTCGCGCAGGGCGCTGAAATTCTGGTTCTGCGGGAGCGTTTCGTTGATCGCCAGCGCGTTGGAGAATATCGCGATGGTGTATCCGTCAGCGGCGGCATTGGCCAAGGCGCGCGCCGCCAGCATCTCCGAGGCGCCCGGGCGGTTCTCGATGGCGACGGGTTGGCCAAGGGATGCCTGAAGCCGCGTGCCAAGCGCGCGCGCGATGACATCCGTGCTGCCGCCCGGCGGACTGCCGACCAGGAATGTGATGGACCGCGTGGGGTAGGTCTGCGCCTGGGCGCCGGCCAGGCCCGTAGCAGTGACGACCGAGAGAACCAGCAACAAGCCTGCGAAAAGCCGCATCACATTGTCCCATCTGTCTGGCAGACCCGGTCGGGCCGCGTATCACCCGGCGGGCGCCGGATCGTGGTGGGGCTGGCGCGCGGCGGGGTCAAGCATTGTTGTGGCGCCGCACAGGCGATCACGGCGGGCCGCTGCTCAGTCATCCGGCACCAGCACCCCGTCGCGCACCACCGCGACACCATCCAGCGCCACCGTACAGCCGCGCATCGGCCAGTCGAAATGGCCGCGGGTGAAGCGGCCGGCATGCTCGTTCGATCCGGTGGAGAACAGGAAGTTGCCGGCGAAGGCGCGCAGCTCGGTGCCGTTCACGTCGCGCTTGTCATACGCCATCAGGGCATCCCAGCGCGCCTTTGGATTGAGCCCCCAGCCGGCATGCGAGACGCACCAGGCATCGGGCTCGTTCCAATCGGCGAGCTGCCCGCGCAGCATCGCGGCCTCCATGCCCTGGCCGTGGATGGCGATGATCCGGTCATCCTCGATCTCGAGGGCGGTGTGCTCGCGCAGATACTCCTTGAAGGTGAGGTTGACGTCGCCGGGCGCGAGCACGACGCGGCCGCGCACGCAGCCGGCCAGCGGGAAACAGGCGACAAGGCCCGCAGGCCAGTAGGCGACCGGCGCCGGATCGGCGCGCCCTCGAGCTGCACGGTGAGGTCCGTGCCGGCGGCGGAGGTGACGCGCATTTCGCGAGCCGCCCTGGCGCGCGCCACCGCCCGCCGCACGACAGGAATGATGGCGGGGTCGGGTTGCAGGCGTTCCAGCACCTCGGGGTGCTCATTGCTCACCATCATGACGCGCGCGCCGCCGGCCATGATGGCGCCGCGCTCGGGGGCGTGCAGCAGCCCCTCGACCGTGCAGTCCACGACCAGGCGGCTGGCCGCAAGCGCTGCAATCGCCGCCCGATGACCGCCGATCGCCAGTGAGGTGCCGGTGGAGCGGACCGGGATGGTACCCTGCACCGCGGGCGAGGGCATGACGACATGAAAAGGCCGCGCGCCCATCCGCAGCAAGGCGAGTTCGGCAAGCCGCGGCAGCACCGGCCGCGATTGTGTTTCGCTCAGCACGGCGACCTCGTCACCGGATGCGACGCCGCACAGGCCAAGCGTATGGGCGAAGGCGTCGATCCAGCGCGCCTCGATCCGTTCGATCAACATGTGGCGGCCTTCCATTGGGAGCAGGATGCGGTGATGGGTGGGCGAAACGCCCTTAGAGCATGATCCGCAAAGGCGGAATCGCCGACGCGGTGAATCATTCTCGCACAACGGCTACAGTATAATCCGCAAAGGTGTGAACCGCCCCGGATTTGCCGGAGGCTGTTTGGCTTTAGTTACGCCGTCAGTGGCAGCCTCGCCTTGCGTCCCGCCGAGGGGCGAAGATGCTACCCCACGGCCACCAGCGCGCGCCGCAGCGCGTCGACCGTCTCAGCCACCTCGCTCTCGCGCACCACCAGCGGCGGCGACAGTAACATCATGTCGCCGGCCGCGCGCACCAGCACGCCCGCGGCCAGGCAATGATCCGCCACCGCGGCGCCGCGCGCGCCAGGCGCCTGCGGGCGGGGCGGTGGATTGGAGCATGAACCGCAAAGGCGGACTCGCCGACGCGGTGAAGCATTCTCGCACAACGACCACAGCGTGATCCCGTGTTGCGGGATCACGCTGTAGCCCCGCGGCCGAGGCGCCTCATCCCGCCTGCATAGCCCTCGCCGCCGCACTATGCGCGGCGATCAGCCCGGCCAGGTCGAGGCCCGGGATGGCGCCATCCTCCACCACCCAGCGCCCATTCACCATCACCCGATCGGCGCGATGCGCGCCGCAGATGACCAGCGCCGCCAGCGGATCGCCCGCGCCGGAGAAGCGCAATTCATCCAGCGTGAACAGCGCTAGATCCGCGGCCTTGCCAGGCGCGATCACGCCGAGGTCTGCGCGGCCGAGACAGGCGGCGGAGCCCCGTGTCGCCCAGCGCAACGCATCCAGATGCGTCACCTGTGACGGCTGGCTCGCGACCCGCCGCAACAGGAATCCCTGCCGCACCTCCTGGATCAGGTTCGAGCAATCCTGCGCCGCCGCGCCATCAACGCCGAGGCCCACCGGCGCGCCCGCGGCCTCCAGCTCCGGCACGCGGCAGATGCCCGATGAGATGATCATGTTCGAGGTCGGGCAATGGCAGATGCCGGTGCCGGCGCGGCCCAGGCGCGCGATTTCCGCGTCCTGGAAATGGATGCCGTGGGCGAGCCAGACGCGATCATTCAGCCAGCCCACCTCCTCCAGATAGTCCAGCGGCCGCATGCCGAAGCGGGCCTCACAGAAGGCGTCCTCGTCGTGCGTCTCGGCCAGATGCGTGTGCAGCCGCACATCTAGCCGCTGGGCCATTTCCGCAGTCTCGCGCATCAATGCGCGAGCAACCGAAAATGGCACGCACGTCGCGCCCTCGCCGCGCTGGTGATGGCGCGCGACGACGCGTTCGAAATCGGCCAGGATCACATCGTCCTTCTGCACGACGGAGGCCGGCGGCAGCCCGCCATCCTCCACGCTCAGGCTCATCGCGCCGCGCGTCAGCACGACGCGGATGCCCAAGCCCGCGGCCTCCTCCACCTCGATGTCGAGCGCCTGTTCAAGCCCGGCGGGATAGACATAGTGGTGGTCGCTCGCCGTGGTGCAGCCGGAGAGCAGAAGCTCCGCATAGGCCACCCGCGCGGCCAGTCGCAGCGCATGCGGCGTCAGCCTGGCCCAGACCGGATAATTCGTCGTCAGCCAACCGAACAGCGGCTGGTTCAGCGCCGGCGGAAAGGCGCGCGTCAGGGTCTGGTAGAAGTGATGATGCGCGTTGATCAGGCCCGGGATCACCACGTGCCGCCCGGCCTCGAACACCGCCGCGACCGGGATGGTGGGCGCGCCGCCCGCGGGGATGCACTCCACGATGCGCCCGCCCTCGACCACCACGCCACGCTCCGCGCCATCGGCCAGGATGGCCAGCGGGTCCTTGATCCAAAGCGCCATCATGCTCCTCCATGCGCGGCGCTGCGGGAAGCGCCGCGCCGGGAGGTGCTTTCGCCCGGTCTGGCGCTGCTGGGAATATCCCACCTGTCTCCGGCGATGCCCGCGCGTGTCGATTTGCCCATTTTCTGGTCGCTGCGCTGCCTGGTTGATCCATCGTGCGGCGAGGCGCCCAATATTGCGGCGTTTTGTGGCGCTGCATTGGTTGATCTCATGGCCCGTGCCGGGTCTCCTCCGTCGCGCTGACAGGAGAGTTTCGATGCGCCATTCCCCGCTTTCACGCCGCGCGATCGGCGCGATGCTGGCCTCGGGCCTCGCCGCGCCGGCCTTGGCCCAGGGGCCGCAGCCATTGCGCCTCATGCTCGACTGGCTGCCCAATGGCGATTACGGCGCCTACTACTTGGGGATCGAGCGCGGCTTCTGGCGTGATGCCGGCATCGCACTGACCATTGAGCGCGGCTTCGGCTCCTCCGATACCGTCACCAAAATCGCCGCCGGCACGGCGCCCTTCGGCCTCGCGGACATTGCCGCGCTGATGGCCGGCCGCCTCCGCGGCCAGGTGCCGGTCAAGGCCGTCGCACCCATCTACACCCGGCCGCCGCACGCGATCTTCACCCTCGACGGCCCGATCCGCAGCTTCAAGGACCTGGAAGGCCGCAGCCTCGCCGGCGCGCCGGGCAGTTCCGTGCGCGTGATGCTGCCGCTGGTGCTGCGGCGGAACAATGTCGACATCGCCCGCATCAACATGATCAACAGCGAGCCCGCGACCATGGTGCCGCTGCTGATGACCGGCCGCGCCGATGCGGTGACCAGCTTCATCACCAACACGCCGCGCTTCGAACAGCAGGCGCGCGCGATCAACCGCGGCATCCGCCCCTTGCCCTTCCACGACACCTTGGAAATCTACGGCAACTGCCTCATCGCCTCCGAGGCGACGCTGGCGCAAAGCCCCGACCTGGTTCGCCGCTTCACCATTGCAATGATGCGGGCACTCGGCGCCGCGCGCGAGAATCCGCGTGCCGCGATCGAGGCTATGATGCGCGTCGTGCCTGGCCTGAATGCGGAGATCGACACCGGCCAGCAGGAAATCGTCAACAGCCTGACCTTCGACAGCGCCGTGGCCCGCGCCAACCCGACCGGCAGCTGGGATGCGCCGCAGCTGCGCCGCACCTGGGAAGCGGTGGCCGAGGCGCAGGGCTTCGACCTCGCGCAGGCCGATGCGGAAAGCTTTGTCGCGCGCGGCTTCACCGCCGGTGCCTGACGCGGGCGGCGTTCTGCCCGCCATCCGCTTCGGCGCCATCCGCCACGCCTACCCGACGCGCGATGGCGGCGAGGTGCTGGCGCTGGATGGCATTGACCTGACCGTCCGCCGCGGGGAATTCGTCGCCCTGGTCGGCCCTTCAGGCTGCGGCAAATCCACGCTGCTGCGGCTGCTGGCCGGGCTGGAAAAACCCACGCGCGGCATGGTCGAGGTGGAGGGCCTGACCCCCGATGCCGCCGGCGAGATGGTGGGCCTGGTCTTCCAGAAACCCACCCTGCTCGACTGGCTGACGGTCGAGCGCAACATCCTGCTGCCCGTGCGCATCCGTCGCGGCCGGCCCGGCCCCGCTGATGTCGCCGCCGCGCGCCAGTTGATGGCCATGACCGGCATCGCGGGGTTCGCACAACGGCATCCTTCGGAACTCTCGGGCGGCATGCAACAGCGCGCCGCCATCTGCCGCGCATTGATCCAGGACCCGGAAGTGCTGCTGATGGATGAACCCTTCGGCGCGCTGGACGCGCTGACGCGCGAGGAGATGTGCTTCGAATTGCTGCGCCTGTGGTCGGAACGGCGCAAGACCATCCTCTTCGTCACGCATTCCATCCCCGAAGCCGTGCTGCTCGCCGACCGCGTGGTGGTGATGGCGCCGCGCCCGGGGCGCATCGCCGCCGAAATCGTGGTCGATCTGCCCCGCCCCCGCGGCCTCGGCACCATGGCCGATCCCGCCTTCCAATCCGCCACGCAGCGGATCCGCGAATTGATCTATGGCGATGCCGCGCGCGCGGCCGCTACGGCCACCACCCTGTGACAGCCGAACGCCTGCTGCCCGCGCCATCGCCGGCCATGCGCGCCTGGTTCGCCATGCGCGGTGTGGTGGTGCCCTGCCTCACGCTGGCGCTGCTGCTCGCCCTGTGGGAGGCCGCGGTGCGCGGCTTCGCGCTGCCCGTCTTCCTGCTGCCCGCGCCGTCGCGCATCTGGGCGGAGATGCTGGTGATGCGGCCGCATCTGCCGGCCAATATCCTGGCCACTCTGGCCACTGTGGCGCTGGGCTTCGTCGCCTCCGTCATGCTCGCGGTGCCGATCGCGGTGGCGCTTGCATCATCGGCCATGGTGGCGCGCGCCAGCTACCCGCTGCTGCTGATGACGCAGTCCACGCCCATCGTCGCCATCGCGCCCATCCTGGTGGTCGCCTTCGGCACCGGGCAGCTCTCGCGCACCATGGTGGCCTTCCTGATCGCCTTCTTCCCGCTGTTGGTCTCCACCGTGACGGGGCTGCTGGCCGTCCCGCGGGAGGTGCAGGATCTCTCGCGCTCGCTGCGCGCTGGGTTCTGGCAGGATCTGTGGCTGGTGCGGCTGCCCTCGGCCATGCCCTTCGTCTTCTCGGGGCTGAAGGTCGCGATCACGCTGTCGGTGATCGGCGCGGTGGTGGCGGAATTCGTCACGGCCAATGCGGGGCTGGGCTACCTGATCACCCAGAGCACCGCCTTCTTCAACACGCCGATGGCCTTCGTCGCGGTCATCCTGTTGGCGGCGATGGGCATTTCGCTGTTCGGTCTGGTCGTGCTGGTCGAACGGTTGTTCTTCCCCTGGTCCGCGCGCGCGGGCCGACCTGAGGCGCGCTGAGCCATGGCCCAGATCACGCGCGCCATCAGCATCGCCGATGCGCGGGCCGCCATGGCCGCAGGCGCGCGCCCGGCCGCGGGCATGACGCTGCTGGCGCTGGAATGGCACGCCGCACCGCCGCAGGGTGCATTCTGCGACATCTCCGCGATCACCGCGCTGCGTGGCATCGCGCCGGTCGATGCGGGCCTGCGCATCGGCGCACTGACCAGCCTGGAGGCGATGCGCCGCGACCCTTCGCTGCGCGCGGGCTGGCCCGCCATCACCGCCCTGCTCGACAGGATCGGCGGGCTTGGCGTGCGCGCGCAGGGCACGCTGGGCGGCAATCTCGGCTGGGGCGCGGGCGATCTCGCGCCTGTCATGCTCGCCGCCGATGCGCGGGTGCAGCGCGATGCAGGGCTGATCGAAAGCGTCACCTTGCCGCGCGACGGCTTTACCCTCTTCGCCGAGAAGATCGGCCATCGCGAGGCTTTCTCGCCCACGCTCATCACCATCGCCGGCGCGGTGCAACTGGCGGGCACGCGCATCGCCGCGCTCCGCCTGGCGGTGGGCGGCGGCCCTACTGCAGCGCAACGCCTGCCGCAGGCTGAGGCTGCGCTGCTCGGCGCGGATGTCGCGCAGCTCGACTGGCGCGCGGAGGGCGCGCGTATCGCAGCCACCATCGCGGCCGGCACCGATGCGCTGGCCTCTGCCGCGCATCGCGCGCGTGTCGCGGGCCGCGCTCTGGCCTATGGCCTGGCGGGGCTGGCATGAGCACGCGCCTGCCACTGCTGACCGATATCGTCTGCCCCAGCGCGCTGTATGGCGTGGTGCTGCGCAGCCCGCATCCGCATGCGCGCATCCTCGCGCTCGACCTCGCCGCCGCGCGCGCCATGCCGGGCGTGCATGCGGTGCTGAGTGCTGCCGATATTCCGGGACCGCCCTGCTTCGGCGTGCGCATCGCGGACCAGCCCGTGCTCTGTGCCGATATCGTGCGCTGCGTGGGCGACCCGGTGGTGGCGATCGCGGCCGCGACGCGTGCGCAGGCGCTGGCCGCGCGCGATGCGCTGCACGTGGAATGGCAGGTGCTGCCGGTGCTGGATGACGCCGCCATGGCGCTCGCAGAAGGTGCGCCGCCATTGCACCCGGCGGGCAATCTGCTGCACCGCGTGGCGCATGCGCATGGTGATGTGGCGGCAGGCTTCGCCGCCGCGGCGCATGTCGTGGAGTTGCGCCTGGACACGCCGCGCCAGGTGCATGCCTATATCGAGAATGAAGGCGCGCTGGCCGTGCCGGGTGCCGATGGCGTGCTGACCATCCATGCGCCAGGCCATTGGGCGGAGGCCGAGCGCAGCACCATCGCCGCGATCCTGGCCGAGGATGCATCGCGCCTGCGCGTCATCGCGAGCCCCGTGGGCGGCAGTTTCGGCGGCAAGGATTGCCTGCACGCACAACCGCTTGCAGCCCTGCTGGCACGCGCCACCGGCCGCGCCGTGCGCCTGCACTGGACCCGAGAGGAGAGCTTCGCGATCGGCGTGAAGCGTCACCCCTTCAGCATCACGATGCGCTCGGCCTGCGACGCCGCCGGCCGGCTGCTGGCACATCAGGTGGCGTTGCTCGTCGATACCGGCGCCTATGCGCAGCACGGCCCGGAAGTGCTGGAAACCGCCTTCGAGAATGTGCAGGGCCCCTATGCCTGGCCTGCTTTCCATGGCGAAGGCCGGCTGGCCTACACCAATAACGGCATCAGCGGCGCCATGCGCGGCTTCGGCGCGATGCAGGTGCAGGTGGCGCTGGAGCAGCAGATGGATGCGCTGGCCGCGCGCCTGGGCATGTGCCCGCTGCGCTTCCGCCAGCGCAACCTGCGCGCCGATGCCGCACCCGGGCAGCTGGGCCAGACGCTGGTCGCCCCATCGCATGCCGCACTCGCCGCGGCCCGCCTGACGCCGCCGCCGCCGCCGCGCGATGCAGGGCGCTGGCGCATCGCCCATGGCATTGCGCTGGTGGAGAAGGGCGAGGGCTTCGCGCAGGGCGGCCCCAACCAGGGCGCGGCGCGGCTGACCATCGAGGCCGATGGCCGCATCTGGGTGCGCCTCGGCCTGTCGGAACTGGGCCAAGGCCTGCCGGAGGCCGCCAGCATCGCCGCATCGCGTATCCTGGGCTGCGCCTTGCAGGACATCATGGTCGGCCTCGGCGACTCCGCGACCACGCCCGATGCCGGCCCGCTGGCCGCCAGCCGTGGCGCGGGCATCGCCTGGCGCGCGATCCTGGATGCACGGCCGCATTTCCTCGATGCGATCGCCGCGCGTGCAGCGGCGCTCGGGCTTTCGCCGGGGCTGCGACTGGGCGCCGGCGGGCTGTGGCGCGAGGGCGGCAATGCGCCCGAGATTCCCCTCGCCGCCCTGGCTGGCGTGGCGGCCGACGGTATCGCCGCGGCGGTGGAGACCCGCACCGGCCACGGCGCCGTGCATGCCGCCTTCACCGCCTGCGCCGCCGAGGCGACGGTGGCGCTGGACCGCGTGACCGGCCGCGCGCGTGTGCTGCGCGTGAAGCTGTTGCCGGTCTCCGGCCCCGTGCTGTCCGAGGCCGGGCTGCGCGCACAGATGGAAGGCTGTGCCGCCATGGCGACCGGCTTCGCGCTGACCGAGGAACTGCCGGCGCAGCATGGCCGCTTCCGCGCGAGCAATCTCGACACCTATCTGGTGCCCACGCTGGCCGACACGCCGCAGGTCGAGGTCGAGGCCATCGAAGACATTCCGCCCGATGCCCTGGGGCCGCGCGGCGTGGGCGAGATCGGCGTGAACGCCGCCGCGCCGGCCATCGTGACCGCGCTGATGGCGGCACTCGGCCGGCCCTTGGCCGCCCTGCCCGCCACCGCCGAGCGCAACCTAGCCGCCTGGGAGGAGGCATGATGCCCACCACGCTGGATGGTCGCGCCATTCCCGAAGCGCTGTTCGCGGCCGACCCATTCCGCCCGCTGATCGCGCTGCTGCGCGAGGAATGCGGCGCGATGGAGCCGAAGCATGGCTGCGGCATCGGTCGCTGTGGTGCCTGCCTGGTGCTGCTGGACGGCGTGCCCGCCGCGGCCTGCCTGACGCCGGCGCATGCCGCCGCCGGCCGCGCCATCACCACCGCCGATGGCCTGCCATCTGCACCGGCACAAGCGGTGCGCGCGGCGCTGGAGGCGGAGCGCGCCTTCCAATGCGGCGCATGCGCACCCGGCGTGGTCCTGGCCCTGACCTGGTTGCTTATCACGCATCCCGACACCGCAGCGCCCGAAGCTGAGGCGCTACTGGTCGGCCAGATTTGTCGCTGTGCCGCACATGGCGGCCTGCGCCGCGCCATCGCGCAGCTTTTCCCCCAACCCACCTAGCCGGAGACAGCATGATGCAGCGTCGTAGCCTTCTCACCTTGCCGGTCGCAGCCCTGGCCGCACCGGCCGCATGGGCACAGCCCGCGCGGCAGAATCTGCGGTTCGCGGTGGACTGGGTCATCCAGGTCAACCATTCCTGGGCCGTGCTGGCCGCACGCCGCGGCTATTTCCAGCAGGAAGGGATCAACGCCACGGTCGAACGCGGCTTCGGCTCCGGCCAGACCATCCAGCAGGTGGCGGCCGGCGCATTGCCGCTGGGCTTTGCCGACATCCCGACCGCGATCCAGTTCGCCATGCGCAACCCGCAGGTCGGGCTGCGCGTGGTGGGCGTCATCTTCGACGGCTCACCGCTGGTGCTGACGGTGGATGCCAATGGCCCGATCCGCTCTGCGCGCGATGTGGAGGGCCGGCGCATCGCAGCGCCCGAGGCCGATGCCGGCCGGCAGATGTTCCCCGCCTTCGCGCGTGCCGCCGGTGCGGATCTCTCGCGCGTGGAATGGGTGAACGTGACTGGCCAGTTGCGCGAAGCGATGCTGGTGCGTGGCGAGGTGCATGGCATCACGGGCTTCATCACCTCGACCATCATGGGGCTGGAATCAATCGGCATGCCGGCCGCGCGGCAGCGGCATTTCCGCTATCGCGAGGCGGGGCTGCCGTTCTTCTCGGGCGGGCTGATCACCACGCAGCGCTTCGCCGCCGAGAACCCGGCGCTGCTGCGCGGCGCGGTGCGTGCCTTGATGCGCGGCACGCAGCACATGGCGCGCGACCCCAATGACGCGATCGCCGCCGTGCGCGAACAAGAACCGCTGACCGACCCCGCCGTGGAGCGCCGCCGCTGGGAGGTGGTGCGCGACGAGATGCTGGTGACCGAGAATGTGCGCGCCAATGGCCTGTCCTTCGTCGATCCCGCGCGCATGCAGCGCAACATCGACATCGTGCGCGACACCTTCGGGCTGACGCAGCCCTTCACGCCGGCCGATATCTGGGATGGCAGCTTCCTGCCGCCGGCAGCCGAACTGGCGCTGCCGCCCACGACGTGACGCTCAGCCGTGGTCGGGCATGCCCGGCATCCGTGTGAAGCCGGGCTGGGCGCGCAGCCGGCGCGCCCAGCGTCGCAGCCGCGGGAACTCCTCATGTTCGCAGCCCCAGTCGCGCGAGAGCTGGAAGGCCGGGAACAGCGCGATATCGGCAATGCCGGGCATGGCACCCAGCAACCAGTCGCGGCTGCGATCGGCCATGTGTTCCTCCAGCAGGCGCAATGCAGCGCGCGCGGCCGCGGCGTGAAGCGCAGGCCCGCCGAACAGCGCCGCCTGACGGGCCTCGCGCGCCGCCCACATCTCGCGCGCCGCGAAGAACAGCCAGTCGGCCTGTGCCGGGTCATCGGACCAGAAGCGCCGCGCCGGGTCATGGCGGAAGGCCAGCCGCGCCAGGATCGCCTGCGGGTCGCGCAGCGTGATGCCACCGGGTTCTTCCCACAGGGGCAGGCGCGCGAGCGGGTTGCGGGCGCGGAAGGCCAGGCTTTCCGGCTCCCGGCCCGGCAGCACATCCACCGCGACGCGCGCATGCGGCAGGCCCATCAGCGACAGGCCCAGACGGACCTTGTAGGCCTCGTCATCCAGCTCCCAATCGTGCAGCGTGCCGATCATGCGCCGCCCTCCGTGGTGCCGAAGCGCAAGCCCTTCTCCTTCAGCCAGCGCCGATAGACGACCGAGGACGCATCCGCTCGCGTCGGGATTTCCGCGCGCGGTTCCAGCGGCAAGGTCAAGGGCCGCTGGTTCTCCACGATGATGCGGTCCTGCAGGAAGATGGTCTGCTCGAAATGCAGCATGGCGCTGTGGGTCGAGATCTCGTCCACCAGCCACATGATGGGCAATGCGCGGCACAGCGCCGCTTGCATCGGCTGGATGAACAGCGCGATGCAATCCCGCCTGTGCGGCTGCGAGGGCGCGAAGCGGTACAGCATCACCACGAAGGGCGAGGGCACGCGGTAGTCGATCTCCATCATCGTGCCGGTGGTGTCGGTCGCCGCCGCGCGCGGCTGCCAGAAGCGGCAGCCGGTGGCCCAGACCTCATCTGCTTCGCGGTCGATGCCCGAGGGGTAATGCATCACTTCCGTGTGCGGCTCCGCGCCCAGGATGCCGTGATGCACATAGGGGAAATGCGCCATGTCGAGGAAGTTCTCCACGATGCGCAGGCCCGAAGCGTGGATCGTGGTCCACCCACAGGGCACCACGCGGCGATCGGTTTCGGCAGCCTCGGCGATGTGCACGATGTCCCGCCGCGGCTGGCCCAGCGTGGTAAAGAGCAGCCCGTAGGCTTCGCGCGCCGGCAGCGCGGCGCCGGTGCTGTCGCGCGGCGTGGCGATGCCGGCCTCGCGTTGCAGCGTGATCTCCTCGCCCAGCAGCTGTGTGCATTGCGGCGTGGCGCCGAGCTCGGCGGCCGTCGCGACCGCGTACCAGTCATTCAGCGCGACCGCATCGGTGGTGCGGGTCATGGCGCGGCCTCCAGGCTGCGACGCCGGGCGTGCAAGGCTGCGCGCAAGCCGGCCGCGTCCAACGGCTGCTCCAGCGCCACGACGTGCCAGGCCGACTGCGTGGCGCTGCGCGGCTGCGGGGCGATCAGCAGCCGCGTGCCGGCGATGGTCTCCTGCCAGGGCGGGCCCTGGCTGACGGGCATGTCGAGATACAGGCTCAGCACCGGCCAGGCGGGCATGTCGGGCGGTGGCGGCTGTGCCTGGGCCGCCACCCAGACCATGCCTGCGGCCTCCTGGCAGTGGTGCCGTGCGACGGCGATGGTCGATGGCGGCGAGAGTTCGGGATGCGCTGGAATCGCGCGGCAGCGGCCTTGGCCATTGAATTGCCAGCCATGGTATAGGCAGGCCAGCCGGTCGCCGCGCGCGAAGCCGAATGACAGGCGCATGCCGCGATGCGGGCAGCGATCTTCCCAGGCATGGGCGATGCCGGCGGCGTCGCGCCACAGCACGATCTCCGCGCCGCCCAGCCGCGTGCCGGCGACATCGCCGGCGGCCAGATCATCGCTCAGTGCAACCGCGGTCCAGGCCATTCAATCCTCTCTCGTCATGCCGCTGACCAGGCAGTCGATCGGGCCCAGCATGCAGGCCATCTCGAAGGCGTCGAGCATCGCGCGCGGACCATGCAGCACCGCGCGCGCGCCGCCATGACCGACCTCCAGCATGTCCAGCACCAGGCCCAGCCGTGCCGCGCGGTGGCGCGCGAAACCCTCGAAGCTCGCGGGCACCAGGCGGCCGTGGAAGTGGAACGCCGCGCGTTCAGGCATGGAGCAGGAACTCCGCCGCGCGCTCGCCGATCATCACGCTCGGCGCATGGGTGTTGCCGGTGGGGATGTGCGGCATGACCGAGGCATCGGCGATCATCAGCGCCTCGGTGCCCAGCAGCCGCAGCCGCGCATCGACGACACTGCCGATGGCGCAACTGCCGCAGCAATGGAAGAAGGTGGAGATGCGCTGGCGCAGGAAGGCCAGGCCCTGTGCGCGCGAAAGCCGATGCGGCGGCGTCAGAGATGCGGCGACCCAGGGGCGCAGGGCGGGGCTGGCGGCCAGGTCCTGCACGAGTTCCAGCCCGTCCAGCAGCGCCTGCGCATCGCGCGGATCGTCCAGGAAGTTCGGCTGGATGCTCAGGCTGCCATCGGCTTCCGGCCGGAGGAATCCCCGGCTGTGCGAGCCCATCAGCCCGGGCGAGAGCGCAAAGACATGCGCTGCGCCATCGGGCACCGGACCATGCGCGCCCTGGACCAGCAGCACATGCAGGTCGGGCAGTGCCGCGCCCTGGCTGCGCGCGTTGAGGAAGGCGCGGCCGCCGAGCGAACCCGCCGCGCCCACCGGCATGCGCGCCGCGAAATTCACGCCGGTCACAAGTGGATGGTCCTGCAGGTTGCGCCCGACGCCCGGCAGCGCCACGCGGCATGGCACGCCGATGCGCGCCAGATCCGCCGGGTCACCGATGCCCGAACGCCAGAGCAGCGCGGGCGTGTGGATAGCGCCGGCCGAGAGCACCACGCTCGCATCGGCGCCCAGCGCCGTGCCGTCGGCCAGTGTGACGCCGGTGCAGCGCGTGCCGGTGAAGCGCAGCGATGCAACCTCGGTGCCGGTGCGCAGCGTGAGGTTGGACGGAGTGGCGGCCAGGTAGCCATCGGCGCAGGACCAGCGCCGCCCGTCGCGCATGGTCAACTCGCCCATGAAGGCGCCCTCCATGCGCGGTCCGTTATGGTCGGACAGGATGGCGTGCCCGCATTGCGCAGCCGCCTGCAGGAAGGCCTCGGCCAGCGGATGCGGCGCGGGTGTCTCAAGGCGCAGCGGGCCGCCAGCGCCGCGCCAGGCATCGGCGCCGCGCACCAGGTCTTCGGCGCGGCGGAAGAAGGGCAGCACGTCGGCGAATGACCAACCTTCGCCCCAGCGGTCGTAATCCGCAGGATGGCCGCGGTTCCACAGCATGGCGTTGATGCTGGATGAACCGCCCAGCACGCGGCCGCGCGGGATGGGAATCACCCGGCCATCGAGATGCGGTGCGGGTGCGTAGTCCAGGCCCCAATCATGGGTGCCGCGCAGCAGTTCGACCCAGCGCGCGGGGTCCCGCACCGCGGGGTCGGCGCGCGCATCGAGGCCGGCTTCCAGCAGCAGCACGCGGCGCGTGCCATCCGCGGCCAGCCGCGCAGCAACCGCGCAGCCGGCGGAACCGGCGCCGATGACGATGTGATCCCAGGTCGGGATCATGGTTCAGTTGTGCTCGCTCGGGCCCATGATGACGATGCCTTCGGTCTTCTCGACATGGCGGACGAAAATGTACTTGTCCTCGCGGCCGTCGGAATGCTTGCGCTTCACGTCGCGCTTGGAACTGCGGTCCACCTTGGCCACCAGCACGAAGGGTTCCTCTGCCGCCAGGCCCTCGGCGCAGAGCCTGTCGAATTCATCGAGGGTGGTAGCGGTGTGCGCTTGGCGGATGCCGCAGCCACGGGCGATGGCGGCGAGATCCACGCGGCCCAGATGGGTATGTGTGGGCGGGCCGCCGATCGACTGGTAGCACTCATTGTCCCACACCACGACGAAGAGATTCTTCGGCCATTCATTGGCGAGCGTGGCCAGGATGCCGAGGTTGAACATCAGCCCGCCATCGGTGTCGAGTGAGACGATGCGCCGGTGCGGCAGGCCGGCCGCCAGCCCGAAGGCCTGCGGCGTGACGCAGCCCAGTTGTTGCTGGAACAGGCTCGCATCGCGCATGTGCGGCGCGGCGTTGTACCACTCATCCACGCTGGCGCCGAGCGAGAGGATGACGAGCTCCTCGCGCAGCCGGGCTGCGAGCTTGAGCATGCAGTCATAGCGGGTGAGCGTGCCTCCTATGGGTTGGTCCCCTTGCGCGCTCATCGCACGACCTCCCCGCCCAGGCAGACGGCCGAGTGGTAATAGGCCGCGTAGGACCAGGCATAGGCATCGGTGATAGCGCGCCGGATATCGGCCTTCTTGGTGACGATCCGGTGCGGAATGCGCATGGCGTCCAGCAGCGGTTCCATGGTCATGCCATGCGGGATGGCCCACCAGTTGTTCTCACCCAGCTCGCCGCGATAGCTCATGATCATCACGACGGGGATGCCCGCACCCATGCCCATGCGCGCCAGCGGTTCGATCGAGGCGCGAAGGCCCGAATTCTCCATCACCAGCACGGCGCGCTTGCCTGACAGAAACACCCCGCCACAAATCGCCGCACCCTCGCCCTCGTTGGTGACGCGGATGGTGCGGATGTCCGGATCAGTGTCCAGCGCCGGATAGAGGCCCCGGAACAGGCTGTCGGGCAGGTAGCAGGCGAGCGATACGCCGGCCTCCTTCAGACCGGCAAGCACTTCCTGGACGGCGTCTGGCTGCATGGGCGGCTCTCCTTCGGGGCCGCATGCTGGCCGTATCATCGGCGCTGGGAAGGGGACCGGCATGGTCCAAGGTCTTGGTTCGGAAGGCCATTGCCGCAGGCTTGTGCATGGCGCGCGGCGAATGCCCCGCCGCTGAGCCGCGGGGCCATGGCGACAAGCCGCCCCGGCCCAGCACCTTGCTTCAGGACGCCGCTTCTTCGAACTACTTCAAGGTCTTGCCGCCGCCCATGATCCCGGAGGATAGCGCCGAGCTTTGCGACAATAGCCGGAGAGGATGAGCAGGGCGTTGCCTTCCAGCGCCGATCGATCCCTTACGTGCGTGGCGGCGAGGCCGACCGACCAGGACCAGTCGAAAGCCATCAGCAGAAAGGTCAGGATCGCGCCATTGGCGTGCGCGCGCCTTTGCCAGGCTGCGAGCGACGCCGCGGGGGTCAACGCGCTGCTTGCCCGAAGGCCAGCATCGTCGAGAGATGCGCCTCGGCCTGCTGCGGCGTCAGGCCACCAACGCCGCCGATCAACGTCTCGCGCACCGGCGCGATGCCGCCGAAGCTGAGGATGTTTCGCCTCAGCGCCTTCACACTCGGGGCACCGAGCCAGCAGCGGAAGACGAAGGCAGGCATGCCCATGGCGGCGACGATCCTTGCAGAGCGGTCCTTGAGCAGCCCGCCGGAAAGACTGACATCGGGCTTGAAGGCAAAGCCGGGCCGCAATGTCTGCTCCGGAAAGCCCTTGAGCAGCGCGGGCATGCTGCCTAGCCAGATCGGATAGATCAGCACCCAATGCTCGGCGTCGAGCAAGGCGTACTGTGCCGCCAGCGCCGCGGCAGAAAGTTCGCCGGTCTGGAGGTCCCCGGGCAGGCGCAACAGCGACAGGTCAAGCTCAGCAACGCTGAGGCGCGTGACCTGATGCCCGCCCGCGAGCGCACCCGCCGCATAGGCTTCGGTGAGGGCGCAACAGAGCCGCGCCGCGACCGGATCCGGTGACCCTGCCCCCAAGTCGTCCTCGTTCATGAACAGAGGCTGTTGTCTGTATGCCCCTGTCGGGTGGGGGGGCTGCAAAGGCGTTGGGGGAGAGCACGTTCAAGCTCGTGTGCGGGCGTTGCGTGTTGTAGTCGATCCTCCAGACTTCGATGATTCGGCGCGCGGCAGACAGGCTGCCGAACAGGTGTTCGTTCAGGCACTCGTCGCGGAGCCGGCCGTTGAAGCTCTCGACGAACGCGTTCTGGGTCGGCTTCCCGGGCGCGATGTAGTGCCACTCCACCTGCCGATCCTGCGACCAGCGCAGGAGCGAGGTCGACGTCAGCTCCGTGCCGTTGTCACTGACCACCGCCAGAGGCTTGCCACTGAGCGCCACAATCGCGTCGAGCTCCCGCGCCACCCTGGCGCCCCACAGCGACGTATCGGCCACTAGCGCCGGCCATTCGCGCGTAAAGTCGTCCACCACGCACAAGATCCGAAGCCGCCGGCCGCAGCCCAGCGCATCCGCGCCACAAGCAAGCGCCATTGCCCTTGATAAACACAAAGCTGCGAACCACCGCATAAACATCCACAGAAAACATCCCCGGCCGCCCACAAAGCGAACAGCTTATCATTGGACGGGTTTTGCAGCGCCCTTGTCAGCACGGCGCCGACGATCCTGTGGCCTGCTTTGTCACCTCCCTGCACAATGGCATCGGCACCCTGCGCAACACCTTGGCGGGAGGCGAATAGCGCAGCGCTGCAGCCTGTCCTAACCTGCACAAGCTGCCTGAAGGACACCGCCTTTGCCCCAGCTCCACGCTCTCTCTGCCACCGAGATCGCCGCCCGGGTCGCTGCCAGGACCCTTTCCGCCCGCGAGGCGACCGAGGCCGCCCTGACCCGGATGGATGCGGTCAACCCCGCCATCAATGCGGTGGTCAAGCCGCTGCATGAAGAGGCCCGCGCCGCTGCTGATGCCGTGGATGCCGCCATCGCTCGCGGCGAGACGCCCGGTATCCTGGCCGGCGTGCCCATCACGGTGAAGGTCACTGCCGACCAAGCCGGGCATGCGACCACCAATGGCCTGACCATCCAGAAGGATCACAAGGCGGAGATCGACAATCCGGTCATCGCCAATCTGAAGAAGGCCGGCGCCATCATCATCGGCCGGACCAATACACCGGCGTTTTCGCTGCGCTGGTTCACCTCCAACAACCTGCATGGCGCGACCAAGAACCCCTGGAACCCCGCCATCACGCCCGGTGGCTCCTCGGGCGGCGCGGGTGCTGCGGTGGCGGCGGGCATTGGTGCGCTGGGCCATGGCACGGATATCGGCGGCTCGGTCCGCTACCCTGCCTATGCTTGTGGCATTCATGGCATCCGCCCCACGCTGGGCCGAGTGCCGGCCTGGAACGCCTCGCTGCCCGAGCGCGAGATTGGTGTCCAGTTGATGGCCGTGAGCGGTCCGCTAGCGCGCAGCATCGCCGATCTGCGGCTCGGCCTGGAGGCGATGAGCGCCCCCGATATCCGCGACCCTTGGTACACACCGGTGCCGATGAACGGCCCGCCGGCGCCCAAGTGCGCCGCGCTCTGCATCCGCCCCGAGGGCATGAACGTGGTGCCCGAGGTGGAGGCCGCCCTGCGTGGCGCCGCCCGCCGCCTGGAGGATGCCGGCTATACCGTGGTGGAGGTGGATGCCCTGCCGCCGCTGCGTGAGCCCGCCCGACTGCAATCGCAGCTTTGGCTGACCAACTTGCCCCGCGGCGGCCTGGCCAAGGCTGAGCGTGAGGGCGAGGCGGCGTCGCTCGCGGTTTTTCGCTACATGCAGCGGCTGACCCAGCAGCCCGATTACCACGGGTTCCAGGATGCGCTGACCGCGCGGTCGGGCTTTCTCCGGCGATGGATGATGTTTTTTGAGAAATACCCGGTGGTGATCTGCCCGGTTTCCGGCGAGCTGCCCTTTCCCGACCAACAGGATGTGCAGAGTTTCGAGGCCTTTCAGGCCGTGATGGAAGCGCAGCTGACCCAGCTGGGCCTGCCACTGATGGGCCTGCCGGGGCTGACAGTGTCCACCGGTATGGTTGGTCGCACGCCGGTGGGGGTGCAACTGCTGGCTGGCCGCTTCCGCGAGGATCTGCTGTTTGCCGCCGGTGCCGCGATTGAGGCGGCGGGCACGCCGCATACCCCGGTGGACCCGGCTTGATGCGCGGCTGATGGATGCCGCCGCCGCTGCTGCTCGCGGCCTGCCCTGGGCCCGGGCAGGAGCGCGCCTGTGCGGGGGCTTAGTGCCAGGGCTGCGCGCTGGCAGCAGTGCCACTCTCTACCCGCAGCGTCGACGCAGATCTGCCCGCTCTCGGGCGCATCGACGCCAAACAGGCGAATGCGCCGGCCGTGAATTTCGATCGTGTCGCCATCGATGACACTGGCCACACCGACGACCGAAGTCTGTGCATCCGCGACGCCGGTGAGCGCCATTGCCAGGACGACACCAAGCAAAAAGCCCCTCATCGGCCAGCCCCCAGCCAGGCCTGCAGATAGGTCTTTGGACCTGCCATGATGATGTCAGTCGGCGGATTGCACGGCGTCCGCGTTTTCTAACAGTCGATCGTATGTCGCCTTCCTCATGGCGCACAGGTCCAGTCGGGTGGTGCCCATACCGGCGGGCGGCCAGATGGCCATGATTGTCGCCGATGTTAGGCATCAGGCGCACTGGGTGGCCCATTCGAATGACGACCCTCTCAACGCCTATGACCAAGCGGAGGGATGCAGTTTTTTTGTTCTACAGTACGGAACACCCATGATGCTGGCGGCTCCGATTTCGCTTGCACTATCTATTTTTCAGCGGATAGCGTGAGTGCAGAGGAAACGAAAGTCCAACCGTGTTCTGCATGATGGAACAGCCGAACCGAGGCCGCGAACCGGGCCCGTCCGTGCGCTCAGCTGCCAGGCAGACGCCCGCCGATGCATCCGGTGATCGCGGCGGCGGCTTCGCGGACGAAGGGAGCCAGTTCGGCAACCCGCCTGACGGTCAGCCTCGCGCGCGGTGCGGTCAGACCGACCGCCGCCACGGGAAGGCCCTGCTCACCGAAGATTGCCGCGCCAATGGAATTCACGCTGTCGCGCCACTCGCCGCGACTGGTGGCGAAACCCTGCCGCCGCACCTTCGCAAGATTGGCCCGCAGCGCGATCGGGTCGGTGATGGTGTGGCTGGTGAACCCCTGCGGCCGGGCGCAGGCCTCGGCGACCAGCGCCTCGGGCGCGTAGGCCAACATGGCCTTCCCGGTGGCCAGCGCATGCAGCGGTGCGCGGATTCCGACATAGCCGGCGGTCCGCCCCGCCGGCGGGCTTTCGATCCGCTCGATGAAGACGGCATGCGCGCCGTCGAGGAGGACGAGGTTGACCAGTTCCTGCGTCTGCTCAGAGAGCCGCAGGAGATAGGGCACCGCGCGTTCACGGATATCGATCCGCGCCATGACCTTCTGGCCCAAGTCCCAGAGTTTCAGCGTCGCGGCATACCTGCCGTCGGTCGCGTCATGTGCCACGAAGCCGCTGGCGACCAGGCTGCGCAACAGGCGGTGCGCATTGCTCTTGGTGATACCGAGTTCGCGGGCGATTCCGGTGACGCCGCTGCGTCCATCTGCCAGCGCCACGGCTTCAAGCACGGCCAACCCCTTGAGGAAGCTCCTGTCCATGGCGCGGTACCTCCGTCGTGCGTCTGCCGCACCTTGGTATGCGCCTGATGAACGGCGGTCAAAGCACCGTATCGCGCCGCGGCGTTGCCGCCCTGCTGGCGGCACCGGCTATCGCTCATGCCTCCGAGTGGCCGGATGGTCCGCTGCGGATCATCATTCCCTTTCCGCCAGGCGGCGCAAGCGACGGCGTGGTACGGCTGCTGCAGCCCCACCTCCAGGCCCGCCTCGGTGTGCCGGTGGTGATCGACAACCGCGCCGGCGGCGGCACCACCATCGGCACCGGGGCGGTGGCGCAGGCGCGCGACGGCCGGACCTTTGGCCTCACGACCGACGCGATCTCGGTCAACCCGGCTATCCTGCCTGAGATGCCCTACGACACCATTCGCGAAATCCAGGGCGTCATGGAGATCGGCACGGCGCCGCTGCTGCTCGCGGCGGCCACCGGCCGCCGGCCCTGGCGCGACGCAGCTGAGATGCTGGACGCCGCCCGCCGACGCCAAGGCAGCGTCTCGGCAGGCACCAGCGGCTCGGGCCTGAGCAACCTCTTCGTCGTGCTGGCCAGCGCCCAGACCGGAGCGGGGCTGCTGCTGGTGCCCTATCGCGGCGCCGGGCCGCTGCTGAACGACGCCCTGGCCGGGCATGTGGACTTGGTGGTGGGCACTACCTCGGCGCTCGCGCCGCATCTGCGCAGTGGCGCGCTTCGTGCGCTGGTCCAGGCGGGCGCCACCCGCGCCGCCCTGCTCCCGGATACGCCGACCTTCGCCGAACTTGGGTTCCCGGAGGTCGTCGCCGAGGTCTCCTGGGGGATCATCGCCGCCACGCGCATGGCGCCGACCGCAATCGCAGGGATGCATGCGGCACTCGCCGCGGCACTCGCCATGCCCGACGTGCGGCAGCAGATCGAAGGCGCCATGGCCATGCGAGTCATTGCCTCCTCGCCGGCCGAATACACCCGGCGGATCTCCGCCGACATCGCACGCTGGACGGCGCTGGTGCGCCACCATGGCCTGCGCGTGGAACAATAGGAAAGGAACGACCACATGACCGACCGCCCGGTGCGCACAACACCCGTGATCGATCGCAGTGCCTGGACACGCGCCGATGCTGAGCGCGACCGGGCATGGCTGTTCCAGCTGACGCCCGCCTGGATCGAGGAGATCGAGCGCGGCGTCGCGCAGCTGCGCCGACTGGGTCGGACCATCGACACGATGACGCGCGAGGATTTCCCGCTGCCGACCCTCGCCGTGGAACTGAACCGTCGCATCTGGGGCGAGGTCTGCACCGGCCTCGGCTTCAACGTGATGCGCGGCTTGCCGGTGGAGCGCTACAGCGATGCCGAGGTGGGCATGATCGTCTGGGGGCTCGGCCAGCATCTCGGCCCGGGCGTCTCGCAGAATGCCATGGGCGACAAGCTTGGCCATGTCTTCAACCAAGGCAAGGATTACGAGGCGCTGAATGTGCGTGGCTACCAGACCAGCCACCAGCTGAAGTTTCACACCGATTCCGGCGATGTGCTCGGCCTGATGTGCCTGCGCAAGGCGCGGGAGGGCGGGCTCTCCTCCATCGCCAGCGCAACGACGGTGTTCAACACCATCCTGCGCGAGCATCCCGAATACCTGCCCATCCTGTTCCGCGGCTTCGAGTTCGACCGCCGTGGCGAGGAGACACCCTTCCAACAGGAGGTTAGCGGCAAGCTCCCGATCTTCTGCGAGGTGGAGGGCGATCTCTCGATGCGCTACGTGCGCCAGGCGATCAAGACGGCACGACCCAAGCTCGGCATGCCCTTCTCCGACATCGAACTCGCGGCGCTCGATTTCCTCGATTCCGTCGCGGCGCGGGAGGAGGTGAACTTCGCTATGATGCTCGAGCCCGGCGACATGCAATGGGTGAACAACTACACGGTGATGCATTCGCGCACCGAATACGCCGATTGGCCGGAGCCCGGACGTGAACGGCACATGCTGCGCCTGTGGCTGAAGCTCCATGGCTATCGCAAGCTCGACCCGTTGCAACTCGACCATGATGACCAATCGGGTTGGAGCCGGCGCGATGGCATCCTGCCGCGCGGCTACTCCATGCGTGACGGCCGGCTGCAGGCTGCGGAATGAGCCTCCAGGAAAGCCCGGACGCGTTCGGGGACAGCCCGCTGTCCCGCGTGCTGAAGCAGCCCCTCATGCTGGGCCTCTTCCTGCCCATTCAGTCTGGTGGCTGGAGCGCCTCTACCCTGCCGCGCACCACCGACTGGAGCTTCGACTACAACGCCGCGCTGACCAGGCAGGCTGAGGCGCTGGGTTTCGACTTGGTTTTCGGCCTCGCGCAATGGCCGCCCAAGGGCGGGCATGGTGGCGAGATGCGCTATCGCGAGACCTCGATCGACAGCTTCATGACCGTGGGCGCCCTGGCTGCGGTGACGCAGCGGATCCTGCTAATCTCCACCGTGCATGTGCTCTACGGGCCCTGGCATCCGGTCCATATGGCGAAATTCGGTGCGACGCTCGACCACATCTCGGGCGGCCGCTGGGGGATGAACGTGGTGACCGGCCATGTGCCGACCGAGGCACGCATGTTCGGCCAGGTGCGGCCCGACCATGAACGCCGCTACGAGATGGCGGATGTCTTCACCACCCGCCTGAAGGAGCTCTGGTCCGCCGACGAAAACCTGACCGTCGATGGCCCCTTCTGGGCCATGGAGAATGCCTTCGTCACGCCCAAGCCACGGTTCGGCCGGCCGGTGCTGGTCAATGCGACGGGCTCACCGGACGGCATCGCCTATGCGGTGAAGCATTCCGACCTGATCTTCATCACCAGCCCCGGCGGCAACCAGATGTCGGAGGCGATGGCAACCCTGCCCCCGCATATCGCCCGCATCCACGCGGCGGGCGCGGCGGTGGGCCGCAAGCCGCGCACCATCATCAACCCGATGATCGTCTGCCGGCCAACGGAGCGTGAGGCCATCGCCTATCGTGACGCCATCATCGACGCGGCGGACCCCGGCGCCGTCGAGGGCTTCGCCGGCGTGATGAAAAGCGGTGACGCCGTGGCCTGGCGCGAAGCGAAGCGCCATTACCGTGCGCTCGGCGGGAACCTGCACATGGTCGGCTCGCCGGAGCAGATCGTGGATGGCTTCATCAAGCTGAAGCAGGCAGGCATCGATGGCGTGCAACTCACCTTCTTCGATTTCGCGCCCGACCTCGCCTACTTCGGCGAGGCAGTGCTGCCGCTGATGCGGCAGGCCGGGCTTCGGATCGACATCAGCTAGGCGGAGAGAGATCATGATCACCACGCGCCGCATCCTGCCGGCCACCCTGTTCGCACCAGCGCTCGTCCGCGCGCAGGGCGCTGAGTGGCCCAACCGTCAGGTGCGCTTCATCAGTCCCTTCGCGGCCGGCGGCGCCACGGACGTGGTTTCCCGCCTTTACTGCTCGCAGATGGCGAGCCTCACTGGCCAGGTCTTCGTCGTGGAGAACCGGGTGGGGGCGGCAGGCATAGTGGGGACCGACGCCATCGCCAAGGCGGCGCCGGATGGATACACGCTTGGCCTCGGCAGCATTGCAGTGCATGCCATCGCACCCTCGCTCTATGCCCAGCTGCCATTCGATGCGGGACGCGACTTTACCCAGATCAGCGGCCTCGCCCGCAGCCCGAACATGCTGGTGGTCAATCTCGACGTGCCAGCCACCACCTTGCCCGAGCTCATCGCGTTGATCCGAGCCAACCCGGGCCGCCTTGCCTATGCCTCCTCCGGCTCGGGCACCACGCTGCACCTCATGGGCGCCTGGCTCGCCCAGGCCATCGGCGGCGATATGCTGCACGTCTCCTATCGTGGCATCGCGGCCGCGATGGTGGATCTCTTTGCCAACCGGGTGCAAATGATCTTCGCCAACATACCGGATGGCATCGCGCAGATGCGGGCTGGCCGCGTGCGAGCCATCGCGGTGACCAGCGCGCAGCGCAACCCGGCGGTGCCCGACGTACCGACCATGGCGGAGACCATTCCCGGTTTCGAACTTCTCCCCTGGAACACGGTGGTGGGGCCAGCCGGCATGGCGCCGCCGCTCGTCGCGCGCATCAACGCGCTGACCCGACAAGTGCTGGAGAGCGCCGAGACGATGCGGACTCTGGCCGAGCTCGGTTCCGCTGCATGGTGGACGACTTCGCAGGACGCGACCGCCTTCCGCGCGGCCCAGGCGGCTATGCTGGCCCCGATCATCCGCGCATCAGGAGCACGGGTGGAGTGAACAACGGGCCCGGTGCCGGCCTCACGCGTGGTTTGCGCACCGCCCCATTTTCAGTGCGCTTCAAGGACACATGCCATGGCTGCAACCGCGATGCTAACGCCGCAACAGGTCAAGGCCGCGATCCGTGGCAACCAGGAACTCGCCCTGCTCGATCTGCGTGAGGAGGGAGCCTTCGCAGCGCAGGGCCACCTCCTCTTCGCCGTTCCGGCACCGCTTAGCCGTCTGGAGCTGATGATCGACGGGCTCGTGCCACGCAGAGCGACGCGCATTATCCTGGTGGATGGCGATGGCACGCTTCTCGATCGGGGTTCGGCCGTACTGGCGCGCTGCGGCTACAGCGATGTCTCGGCACTCGCCGGCGGCACCGGGGCCTGGGCGGCCGCCGGCTTCGAGGTCTTCACCGGCACCAACGTGCCCAGCAAGGCCTTCGGCGAGGTGGTGGAGGTCGAGACCGGCACGCCGCATCTCTCGCCCAGCGAAGTCGCGCGCCTCCAAGCCGAAGGCGCCGACCTCGTAGTGCTAGACAGCCGGCCCATCGGCGAATTCGCCACAATGAGCATTCCAGGCGGCATCGACTGCCCAGGAGCCGAACTGGTGCATCGCGCCCGCCAGGCCGCACCGGATCCAGGGACGCTCGTCGTCGTAAACTGCGCCGGCCGGACCCGCAGCATCATCGGCGCGCAGTCGCTCATTAACGCGAAGCTGCCTAACCGCGTCGTGGCGCTGGAGAACGGCACCATGGGCTGGGAACTGGCGGGCCTTTCCCTGGCGCATGGGCAGACGCGCACCGTGCCGCCGCCGGAGCCCAGGAATCTCGACTGGGCGCGCGCCGCCGCGGCCGATCTGGCACGCCGCGCCGACGTGAAGCGATGCAGCCCGGCCGATCTGGCCAGGTTCGGCGCCGAGACGAATCGCAGCCTCTTTGTCTTCGACGTACGCAGCCCGGAGGAGTACATTGCCGGCCACATGCCGGGCACGCGCTCCGCCCCCGGCGGCCAGCTTGTGCAGGCGACGGACCAGTATGTTGGCACGCTGAACGCGCGCATCGTTCTGGTGGATGCTGAGGGGGTGCGCGCCCTTATCACCGCATCCTGGCTCGTGCAGCTCGGCTGGAGGGACATCTACGTGCTAGAGGACGGGCTCGCCGGCGCGCTGGAGACCGGGCCGGAGCCGCGGCTTGTGCCGGGACTGGGGGCGCTGCGCCCGGATTGGATCGACGCGACGGCGCTGCATGCGGCGCTGGAGGCGCCCGGCACCGTGGTCTTCGATGTCGGCAGCAGCCGGGCCTTCCGCGCGGGGCATGTTCCTGGCGCATGGTTCACGCCGCGCGCGCGCCTGGCCGAGGCGGTCGCGGCGCATGCCGGCGCGGCCCGCATGATCGTGATCACGGCCGACGACGTGTCCCTGGCGATGCTGGCCGCCACGGACCTGGCCGGCGGCGGCTTGCGGGTCAGGACGCTGCTGGGGGGCAACGCAAGCTGGCGCGCGGCCGGCAAGCCAGAGGAGAAGGGCGGCCAGCGCCTGCTAAGCCAGGACGATCTCTGGCTCGCCCCTTCGCAAGTCCCGCCGGAGCAGCAGGAGGCGGCGAAGCGTGGCTACCTCCAGTGGGAACTAGATCTGCCGGCGCAGATCAAGCGCGACGGAGATGCGCGCTTCCGCGTGTTGCAGCCAGCATGACCGACCCTGGCCGTCGCGCCGCCAACATACGCGCAGGCTTGGCGGCCAAGCCAGACCGTTCGCTGTATCATCGGCGCAGCGGCAGGCGGGACGCTCGACATCCATGCCCGCGCCGCCGCCCCGGCCCTAGTGGAGCGGATGGGGCTGCCCGTGGTGGTGGAGAACAATGGCGGCGACGCGGCGACGCCGCCGCCCGCGCGCTGAATGGCAACGCCGTCGTCACCCGCCGCGCCCCCGACACCAATGCCTGGTGGGTGGTGGTCGAGACGAACGAAGGTGGCCCAGCCTGGTGTGTGGTCAGCTACACACTGGCCGATGACGACACGCCCCAGAATCAGGGGTGGCACACCAGCCGCTTCCCCGCTGAGCAGGCGGTTGAGCGCATGGCCCAGGGCCTGCCGCCCGAAGTGCCGGGCCTGCCTGAGCAGCCGCTGCCTGAGCCTGTCACCGGCACGGCGCTCGACGCCTTGAAGGAGACGCTGCGCCGCGGTGTGGATGCGGCGGCCGAGCAGGCCAGGCTGCGCTACATCACGCCCGGGACCGGCCAAGCCATGGTCTATCTGGCCAAGGAAGAGGAAGCGCGTGCTGTGCTGGCGCTGCAAGGGCCGTCCGTCGCCGGCCAGTATCCGCTCCTGGAAGCCGATGTCAGCATCGGCGCTGCCGAGAGCGTCGTGGTGGCTGCCCAGACGGTGGTCGCGCTGGCCGCGCAGTGGCGCAGGGTCGCCGCGGCGATTGAGACCACCCGGCTCGGCGCCAAGGCGGCGATCACGAAGGCCAAAGATGAAGCTGCCGCGCGCGCGGCAGCTTCCCATTGCTGAACTGGAGCAGTCGGATCGCCGAGCGGCTGGAGGCCACAGGGGAGCACGTCAGGTCTACGGACACCCTGCGGGTGATGGCGCGGAACATCTCGGGCACCACGATCGATCTGGGGGCGGCGACGCTGTCGGTGCAGGTGGTTAAGCGGCGGGTGCCGTGACGCATATCCGCTTTACCCGGCCACCGACGACAGCCGAACCGGCCTTTCGCCCGGTCACGAGCGCCAGCACCGCATTCAGCCGCCACTCAGTTCAACGTGATTGCGGCTTCCCGAACGACGCGTGCCCACTTCGCGCGGTCGCGGACCAGCAACTCATTGAATGCCGCGGCCCCGGCGGGCTGCGAGAGCAGGCCCTGCGCGGAAAACCTCGCCGGCAGGTCGGTCTCGCCCATGATCGCGACGACCGCGGCTTCCAGCCGCGCCACCGCTTGGCCTGGCGTGCCCGCTGGTGCTGCGATGCCGATAAAGCCGGACGCCTCGATCCCGTCGAGGCCCGCCGTCTCGCCGACTGTGGGCAGGTCGGGATGAGTGGGCAAACGTTCGGCGTGAAGCGTCGCGAGAACCCGCAGTCGACCGGCGTCGATGCCGGCGCCGAAGCTCACCAGCGTGTCGATGCCGATCTGCAGCCGGCCGCCGAGCAGTTCGCGATTGACCTCCGACCCACCGCGAAAGGGGATATGGGTGATGTCGAGCCCGCCCGCGCGCAGCTTCAGCAGCTCGAGCGCGAGGTGCTGCAGCGAGGCGGCCATGACCATCACCTCCTGCGGGGCGAGGTTGCGCGCTTCGAGGCGGCTAGGGTGCAGCGCGGCCTAACGCGGGATGGAGGCCTCGCGCGAGGCGATCTGCGCCGCGCGCAGCGTTGTGGCGGCATCGGCCATGGCCACCTGGCTTGCGCGGATCGGCGCCATATCATCGAAGGCGGCCGCACCCAGCGCGGCAAGCCGGCCCGCCGACAGGCGCTCGGCCGCGTCGATCTGTGTTAAGAGTTGGCCTTCGGCCACGCGGTCGCCGCAGGCGACAAGGATGGCGCTGAGGCGAGGGGGTTGACCAAAATCAAACAGCCTCCGACAAACCCGTGGCGGTTCATACACCAAGGACGCGACATCAGAGGGTATTGCAGGGGTGGGGATGTTGTGGAATAGAGACTACCGCGAGCGGGCGGGCGTAGCTCAGGGGTAGAGCACGACCTTGCCAAGGTCGGGGTCGAGGGTTCGAATCCCTTCGCCCGCTCCAGTTCTCGCAGGCTTTCCGGTTGGGTTGCCGCCCTTCCAGTCTGCCACTAACACGCAACTAGCACGCACATTGTTGACGACAGTTGGTTCCATCGCCCGGGTTGCCGCCCGGGCGATGTCGTTTCCGAGGTCCTCCAGCGCAGCCCTAAGGCTGGCGACGGTCTCCCCCATCACATGGATGTAGCCCTCCGTGGTCCGGAACTCTTGCCGGGCATGGCCCAGCAACGCCGCGATGTCGCTGATCGGCACGCCCCGCCGCCTCAACTCCGTGGCGACGGTATGCCGCAACGTGTAGGCGGTCACGTCCGGCCCGAACCCCGCCGCGTCTCGCACGGTTTGGAAAGCGCCTGCGATCTTCTGAACAGGCCGGCCCCGGTATTGGACCAGGTGCCCATCAGCGGCTGCGATGAACGGCCGCACCCAGGCGGCCATGGGCAGCATCGGCCGCCGTTTCTTCGTCTGCTTCCTGCCGGCGGGGTTCAGGCTCACCACACCATTCAGCAGGTCGCATTCAAACCGCGTAATCTGCAACGCGGCCTCGGGCCGGGCGCCAGTCGCCAACATCACCGCGATGAAGGCCCGCACATGGTCGGGCATGTCGGTGTCCCAAAGCCGCGCGCTTGATGGTCCATGCGCCATAGCCGGCCGCCTGCATGGCATCCCGGGCGGCCTCCTGCCCGCGTATGCCGAACTGAGCCACCGTCGCACCCTCAGGGACGTGCTGTAGGATCATGGCAAGGCTGCGCCGTTGCGCGGCTGCGCCAGCATTTGGGAGCCGCCTGACGTGCTCGGCTTCGTATCGCAGGAAGACGCGGCCAAGCGTTGCGTCGGATGGTTCCGCGTGGCGCGTGGCGACGTTCTGCGCAATCCATCCTGCAAGGGCCTGCTCGGCCGCTGCAAGATCGTCAGTGCCGAGTGATGCTCGGCGCGTTTGTCGTGTAGCGGGGTCGAACCAGGTGCGGCACCACATGGCGCTGCCAGGGCGTTTGCTGAGCCAGAAGCCGGCAAGCTGGGCAGGGCGTTGTGAGCGGCCACGGGACAAGGCGCAACCTCCTGAGAAGCGATGTATTCGGCCAGATACGCCAAGGTGTAGCGCGGCCGGCCGCCGATCATGACATGCCGGATTTTCCGCCCGCGCCGCATGCGCTGCATGGTTGCTGGCGAAAGCTTCAGCCGGTCGCCGGCTTCAGCCTCCGTCAGCAGCTCGGGCAGGATGGTCGGCTCAGGCAAGGGGCACCGTCTCCGCCTGCGCCGGCCGCGGATTGAAGCCCTCGATCTCGCGCACCTCGTTCGGGTCCAGGATGCCAGCATCCACCGCGATCTTGTGAGACTGCCAGCGGGTTTCAGCATCGCCGCGCATGAGCGCGCTCATGTCGATTTCCAGGCTCATGGCAGGGTCGGTGAAGACGCTGCGCGCGAACTCGGCTTCGATCTTGCGGCACCATGGGCTGAGCGTGAATTGCGCGAACCAGCGGCCCGCCTCACGGCTGTTGGTGAATGTGCCGTGGCTGAGGTCTTGCACGATCGGCGGCGGCACCTGGAACAGGCGGCACAGCTCTTCCACCGTGAAGCGCCGTGACGCCAGCACCTCGGCATCCTCAGGTGACACGCTGAGCGGTTGCCACGAAGCGCCCTGCTCGAGGATCAGCACCTTCCGCGCATTGCCTGGGCCGGCGAAAGATTGGCTGAGCTGCTCGCGCAGGACGGCGCGCACATCGGCGCCGAT
>JAPLOK010000153.1 GCA_026400775.1 Alphaproteobacteria bacterium
ATCGCGGATTCCATGCGCCGCGACACCTTTTGGGGCCATGTGCCAGGGCCCATTCTGGGTGCCGCAATCAGCGCGCTGGATGAGGCGCTGTGGGACATCAAGGGCAAGGCGCTGGGTGTGCCGGTGCATGTGCTGCTGGGCGGTGCCTGCCGCGAGCGGCTGCGGCTTTACTGCAATGGCTGGTATCGCGGCCTGGGCGCGCCCGAGGCCTATGCGAAGGCCGCGCGCGACGTGCAGGCGCGCGGGTTCACGGCGCTGAAATTCGACCCGATGAAGCTCAACGCCGCCGGCAAGAGCGACCATGTCGACCGCCACATCCCGCGCGTGATGGAGGATCTGGCGGTGGCGCGGGTGGAGGCGGTGCGCGCCGCGGTCGGCCCCGCCATGGATATCCTGGTCGAATTGCACGGCAATATGTGGCCGATGGATTCCATCCGCTTCGGCAAGCGCATCGCGCACACCATGCCCTTCGCGATGGAGGAGGTGGCCGATGCCGAGGATGCGGGTGCGGCGCGCGAAGTCGGCCTGCAGACCGGCATCGCCATCGCCGGTGGCGAGCGCCTGTCCACGCTCGGCGATTTCCGCCGCTTCTTCGAGGCGCGCGCCCTGTCGCTCGCGCAGCCGGATATGGGTATCGCCGGCGGATTCACCGGCGTGCGCGCGATCGCGGCACTGGCCGCGGCGCATGGCGTCTTCATCCAGCCGCATAATTGCGGCGGCCCGATCTCCACCGCCGCCTGCCTGCATCTCTCCTTCTCCATCCCGAATTTCCTGATCCAGGAGATGTTCCCGGTCTGGCCGGAAGATGACCGGCTGGACCTGGTCGATGCACCCTATGAACGCCAGGTGGTGGATGGGCATGCGCCGCTGCCGACCAGGCCCGGGCTGGGCGTGGAGCTGAACGACGACTACCTCAAGCGCTGCGAGAAGCTCAGCGCCTGAAGCCTTGCCTTCCGCGCCACGTGGATGCGATGACCATGCGGCGGCGCAACCGACCGCATGCGAGGCCCCCGATGAACGACCCCGTGCCCCCCGCCATCCGCGCCCGCGCCGTGCAGGCCGCGCGCGGCTCCGCGCCCTTTGACCTGATTCTCGCGGGCGGCACCGTCGTCGATGTCGCGACCGGCGAATTGCGCGCGGCCGATATCGGCATCGTGGGTCCCATCATCGCCTCGGTGCATCCGGCCGGCTCGCGGGAGGATGCGGCCGAGACCATCGACGTCTCCGGCCGCTTCCTCGCGCCCGGCTTCATCGACAGCCATCTGCATTACGAAAGCAGCCTGATGGCGCCGGCGGATTACGCCGCCACCGTGGTGCCCGCCGGCACCACCACCTGCGTCTGGGACCCGCATGAACTGGCGAATGTGCTGGGCCTGCCCGGCGTGCGCTGGGCGATCGATGCCAGCCGCAACCTGCCGCTGCGCAGCCTGATCGTCGCCCCTTCCTGCGTGCCGTCGGCGCCGGGCCTCGAAATGGCCGGCGCGGAATTCGGCGCCGCCGAAATGGCCGAGATGCTGGCCTGGCCGGAAGTGGCCGGTGTGGCGGAAGTGATGGACATGCCCGGCGTGTTGCGCGGCACGCCGCACATGACCGGCATCGTCGCCGCCGGCCTGGCCAGCGGCAAGAATGTCAACGGCCATGCGCGCGGCCTGCTGGATGGCGACATCCAGGCCTATGCGGCGGCCGGCGTCACCTCCGACCATGAGATCGTGAACGCCGAGGATTTCGTGCAGAAGCTGCGCGCCGGCCTGACGGTGGAGCTGCGCGGCAGCCATGATTACGTGCTGCCCGGGGCGCTGACGGCGCTCGCCGCCATGCCCATGCTGCCGCCCAATCTGGTGCTCTGCACCGATGACATCTTCCCCGATGAGTTGATGGACAAGGGCGGCATGCGAGACACCATCGCGCGTGTGATCGCGCGCGGGGTTTCGCCCATTGCGGCCATCCGGCTCGCCACGCTGCATGCCGCGATGCGGCTGAAACGCGATGATCTGGGGCTGATCGCACCCGGCCGCCAGGCGGATATCCTGGTGCTGACCGACCTGCCTTCGGTCGCGGTGGAGCGCGTCTTCGCGGCCGGCACATTGGTGGCGCAGGGTGGCAAGCTGCTGACGCCGCCGGCGCGCACGCCGGGCCCGCGCGATACGGTGAAGCTGGCGCCGCAGCCCATCGAATCCTTCATGCCGCGCGTGAATGGCGTGGGCGATGGCCGGGCGCGGCTGCGCAAGATCATCGGCGCGCGTTTCGGCCAATGGGGCAGTGTGGAGGTGGAGGTTCGCAACGGCTTCGCCGTCATGCCCGAGGGCCATGCCGCCATCACCATCATCCATCGCCATGGCCGCATCGCGCCCACGCCGCAAACCTGCATCACCGATGGCTGGGGCGTGCCCCGCGGTGCCATCGCCACCACCATCAGCCATGACAGCCACAATCTGCTGGTGCTGGGCGGCAACGCGACCGACATGCAGGTGGCGGCCAATGCGTTGATCGAATGCGGTGGCGGCATGGCGGTGGCGCGCGATGGCCAGGTGGTGGCGCTGGCGCCGCTGCCCATCGCCGGCCTGCTGGCCGAGACACCCAATGACGTGACCGCGGCGAATTTCGCGAAGCTGCGCGAAGCCGCGGACCGGGTGATGGATTGGCTGCCGCCCTTCCGCGTCTTCCGCAGCCTCACCGGCATATCGCTGGCCTGCAATGCCGGCCCGCACCCGACGGATCTGGGCCTGACCGATGGCGGCACCGGCGAGATCTTCGACCCCGCCGAGCCGGTCACCGCATAGGGTCTGATCGCCGCAGGCCGAATGGCCGAAGGCGTGAATCAGCCCCTCAAAAACAACATCTACTGCGGCTGGATATTCGCAGCCCTGACCAGCGCCGCGTAGCGCTCGCCCTCCTCGCGCACGAAGCGGGTCAGCGCCGCGGGGCCCATCATGGACGGCGTCATGCCCAGGCCATGGATGCGCTCGCGCACTGGCGCGGTCTGCATCGCCTCGGCGACCGCCGCGGCAACGCGGTTGATGAAAGCAGGGTCGGTGCCGGCCGGCGCGAACAGGCCCTGATACACCTCGGCCGCCATGCCCGCCGTCGGCGCCTGTTCGGTGAAGGTCGCCTGCTGCGGCAGGAAGGGGTGCCGCTCGGGTGAGGAGACGCCATAGCAACGCACCCGCCCCTCCCGCACCAGCGGCCCGGAGGAGGTGAGCGTGCTGACCGCAAGATCCACGCGCCCGGCCATGATATCCGGGAAGATCTGCGTGGCGATGCGGTACGGCACATGCTCCATCTGCATGCCGGTGCGCTGCGCCACCATCTCCCCGAAGAGATGCAGCGATGTGCCGATGCCCGAAGTGGCATAGGTGAAGGGCCGGCGCAGCGCGATCAACTCGGGCAGGGTGGCCGGCAGGTCGGGGCGCCCGATCAGCAGCAGCGGCAGGGTCGCCAGCATATGGATCGCGGCGAAATCGCGCTCCGTATTGTACCGCACGGCTGAGGGGTTCACGAGTGGTGCCACATTCAGCACCGAATCCACGCCCAGCAGCAGCGTGGTGCCATCGGGTGCGGCGCGCGCCACGCGCTCGGTGGCGATGGTGCCGCCCGCGCCTGGCAGGTTTTCCACTACCACCTGCATGTTCAGCCGCGGCGCCAATTCGGCGGCGGCGACGCGCGCGATCGCATCCACATTGGTGCCCGCGCCGAAGGGCACGATGATGGTGATGGGCCGGGCCTGCGCGCGCAGGCTGCGCGGCGCCGCGAGCAGCGCGGGCAGGGCCAGGGCAGTGCGGCGGGCAAGGCGGGTCATGCGGGGCTCTCCAGGAACTGACCGGCATAGTCTGCGAGCGACGGCGCGGCGCTGGCAAGCGCGCGCCGGCATGGGATCGGCACGCATTGCCCAGGAAACCGGCATCGCCGCCTGCCGCTGCGGCGTTGCCGCCCGGATGCGGTGCAGCCGCAACCGCCGGGCTGCGATCAGCGCGTCAGACCGGCACGTGAGGGCGCGCGATCCCACCGCCGATACAGCCACAAGCCAAGCCCGGCCGAGACGGCAAACAGCCCCGCCGCCAGCGCCATCTGCCAGGCGCCATCCACCCGCACGCCCTTGCCCAGCAGCGCGAAGATGATGGTCTGTGGCAGATACCCGATCGCCGATGCCGCCAGGAATGCGCCGGCGCGAATGCCGCCCATTCCGGCCAGCAGGTTCAGCGCCAGGTTGTTGCCCACCGGCAGCAGGCGCAGCGCCAGCGCTGCCTGGAAGGGGTGCGCGCGCAGTGTCTCGACCAGGGGCCGGAGCTTCGGTCCGAAGCGGCCATCCAGCCGCCGTTCCGCCCAGCGCCGCCCGATCAGCCGCGCCCAGAAGAACGCGACCGCGCAGCCCAGCAGCTGCGCCGCCAGCGCCAGCGCCGCACCCAGAACGGCGCCATAGGCATAGCCGCCCAGGAAGGCCACGCCCTGCCGCGGCACGCCCGCCGCCGTCGCCGCCGCCGCCACCAGCACGAACACCACCTCGCCCCACAGGCCTTCGTCGCGCAGATACCGGTCGACCCATTCGGTGCCGGGTGCGGCGCCCAGCGCGCGCAGCAGCAGCCCCGCCGCGACCAGCCCCGCGGCCAGCAGCAGCGCCTTGCCCAGGGCGCGAAAGGCGGGGCTCACTCGACCTCGGGCCGTTTCCAGCGGCGTTGCAGCCAGGCCACGCCCACCAGGTCCATGAAGGCCACCGCCAGCCGGTCCAGCGTGCCGTAATTGGACACGCCGCGCGTGCGCGGCCGGTGGTTCACAGGCACCGACACGACGCGCCCGCCCTGGCGCAGCACCAGCGCCGGCAGATAGCGGTGCATGTGGTCGAAATGCGGGATTTCCAGGAACAGCGCGCGCGGAAACACCTTCAGCCCGCAGCCGGTATCGGGTGTGCTGTCGCGCAGCAGCCGCACCCGCACCCGGTTGGCGACGCGGCTGGTGAAACGCTTGGTGGCGGAATCGCGCCGGTTCACCCGGTGGCCGGCCGCCAGGATCGCGCCGCCCTCGGCTTGCGCACGGGCCAGCAAAGCGGGGATGTCGGCCGGGTCGTTCTGGCCATCGCCATCCAGTGTCGCGATCCAGGTGCCGCGGGCGGCCTTCACGCCGGTCACGATGGCGGCGGATTGTCCGCAGCTGGTGCGATGCCGCAGATGCCGCACGCCTGCTGCCCGCAATTGCGCGGGCGTATCGTCACTGCTGCCGTCATCGACATAGACAATCTCATGCGGGGTATCGGCCAGGGCGGCGCGAATCTCGGCGACCAAAGGCGCGATGTTCGGCCCCTCATTGCGCACGGGAATCACGACGGAAACGAGGGGTTTTTCCTCCATGCCGGCGGGCTAGCACCGCAAGCCCGGCGCCACAATCGGTGGTCCCATGCATGTCGCACTCTCCTTATGCGCCGAAGTTGCACTACATTGCTGCCCATGCCGTTCGACGCTTCCTCCTCTACCCATGCCCCGGCCGACCGGGGTTCCCTGGCCGCGGTGCGGCCCATCGCGCTGTGGCTGCTGGCCGTTTGCGGCATGATCTGGGCCATGGTGGCGCTGGGCGGTGCCACGCGGCTGACCGGCTCCGGCCTGTCGATCATGGAATGGGCGCCGCTGTCGGGCATATTGCCTCCGCTGAGCCAGGCCGAATGGCAGCGCCTGTTCGACCTCTACCGCACGGTGCCGCAATACCAGCTGCTGAACGCGGGCTTCGGGATGGAGGGCTTCCAGCGCATCTTCTGGCTGGAATGGGCGCATCGCGTCTGGGGCCGGTTGATCGGCATGGCCTATCTGCTGCCCTTCCTATGGTTCTGGGCCACCGGGCGCATCCCGCGCCCCCTGCTGCCGCGCCTGCTGCTGCTGTTCGCATTCGGTGGCATGCAGGGGGTGATCGGCTGGTTCATGGTCGCCTCGGGCTTCGATGAGGGGCGCACCGCCGTCTCCCCCTATCGGCTGGTGCTGCATCTGGGCATGGCCTTCGTGCTGTATGGTGCGGTGCTCTGGACCGCGCTGGGCCTGTTGCGCGCGACCCGCCCGCAACCCGTCACGAGCGGCGTGAAGGCGCCATTGATGCTGGCCTTCTGGCTGGGCGTGGCCACCATGCTGGCCGGCGGCTTTGTAGCCGGCATCCGTGCGGGCTTCACCTACAACACCTTCCCGCTGATGGATGGCGCGCTGGTGCCCGCAGGCTATCTGGACCTGCAGCCCTGGTGGCGGAACCTGACGGCGAATATCGCCGCCGTGCAGTTCAATCACCGGCTCTTGGCCACTGCCACGCTGGCCGCGGCGCTCTGGGCGGCCTGGTCGGCGCGGCGTCTGGCGGGCCCCGCGCGGCTGCTGGCCTGGGGTTTCGCCGCCTCGATCGGCCTGCAATACGCACTTGGGATTCTCACGCTGATCCATGTGGTGCCGGTGGGGCTGGGAACGCTGCACCAGGCGGTGGCGGTGCTGGTCCTGACCATGGGCCTGCTGGCCTTGCACCGGCTGCGGCAACCGGCATGAGCAGCGCGGACAGCATCGCCGACCTGTCCATGCTGGACGCATTGCCGCTGGCCATCATCGTGTTCGACGGCCA
>JAPLOK010000087.1 GCA_026400775.1 Alphaproteobacteria bacterium
GCGTTCATGCGCGCCTTGCGCGTGTGCATGTCGGGCACGACTTCCAGATGCTGGATGCCGGTGTGCTGCAATTCGCGCTCCTGCAGGGCGATGGGGATGATGCCCCACACTTCCGCGCCCGCTTCCAGCGCCGCATCGGCCACCACGCCCATCAACCCGGCATGCCCGCCGCCATAGACCAGGCCCAGGCCGCGCTTTCCGATCGCGTGCCCCAGCGCGCGGGCGAGTGCGGCATGTGCCGGGTCGCGCCCGATGGAAGCGCCACAAAACACGCACACACGTTGTAGGTGCGGCCGGGTCAGCCCTTCGCCGCTGCGGTCATCGGACGCGGGGGTGCTGCGCGGCCGATTCAGCCCTTCGCGGCCTTCGCCGCTGCGGTCATCGGGCGCGGCACTTCGCCGCTCCGGTCATCAGGCGCGGCACTCATCCGCGGGACGGCACCATGACCGTGGCCTCGCCCTCGATCACCGGCTTGCCCTCCACCGTGCAGACGGTGTTCAGCGTCACGCGCTTCTTGGCCTCGTCCAGCGCCGTGATGGTGACCGTCGCCGTCACCGTATCGCCGATCTTCACCGGCGCGCGGAACTTCAAATTCTGCGCCAGGTAGATGGTGCCCTCACCGGGCAGCCTGGTGCCCAGCACCGCCGAGATCAGCCCGGCGGAGAGCATCCCATGCGCGATGCGTTCCTTGAACATGGAAGCCGCGGCGACCTCCTTGTTGATGTGCACCGGGTTGGTGTCGCCGCTGACCGCGGCGAACATCAGGATGTCGGCTTCCGTGATGGTCTTGCCGAAGCTGGCGCTCTGGCCCAGCGAGAGGTCTTCGAAATGCATGGCACGCCCTGTTTCGAGAATATCTCGGTCTAATGCAGATGCGGCGGGAACGAAACCGCCGCCCGCGCGTTGTGTTGCGAACGATCACGGAAAACCCATGCGCGCCCTGACCCTTGCCTTGCTCGCCATGCCCCTGCTGGTACAGGCGCAGACCGTCCGCCCGCAGGCCGGCACGCCGCCGCCCGATTGGCGCGGCACCCTCTCCTTCGCCGCCGAGAATGACCTGTTCGGCCGCGGCGGCACTGACCGCAACTACACCAACGGCGTGCAGGCCAGCTGGCGCAGTGCGTCCGCCGAACTGCCGCGGCCGCTGGCCTGGTTCAATGCAAGGCTGGGCGACTGGCTCGGCCCGGGCGAGCTGCGCTGGGGCCTGGCCATCGGCCACACCATCTTCACCCCGCGCGACACCGCGCGCGCCAACCCCGACCCGACCGACCGCCCCTATGCTGGCCAGCTCTATGCCGCCGTAGCACTCAGCCGCGCCTCGGCCAGCAGCCTGACTGTGCTGGAATTGCAGGGCGGCGTGATCGGGCCGGCCGCGTTGGGGCGCCAGGTGCAGAACAATTTCCACCGCGTGATCGGCTCCGAGCGCAGCTTCGGCTGGAGCCAGCAGCTGCGCCACGAGCCGGTGTTCAACATCGTCGCCGAACGCAAATGGCGCCTGCCGTTGGCCAATCTCGGCGGGCTGGAACTTGAGGCGATGCCCAGCGCCACCATTTCGCTCGGCAATGGCAATCTCTATGGCGCGCTGGGCGGCATGCTGCGGGTGGGCCAGGGCCTGGCCGCGGATTTCGGCCCCGCGCGCATCCGCCCCGCGCTCGCCGGCAGCGCCTTCTTCCAGCCTGACGCGAACCCCGCCGGGCGCGAATGGGGCTGGTATGCCTTCGCCGGGCTTGAGGGCCGCGCGGTCGGCCGCGACATCACGCTGGATGGCAACACCTGGCGTGACAGCCGCCGCGTCAACGCCCGCCCGCTGGTGGGTGACGCGCAATTCGGCGCGGCGGTGTTCTGGCGCCATTACCGGCTGAGCTACACGCATGTGATCCGCTCGGAGGAATTCTACGGGCAGCGCGGCGGCATGCAGCAATTCGGCAGCGTCAACCTGGCCTTCCGCTTCTGACGGCTCTTGCCTGCGGCGCGGCCTGGCACCAGCCTGCGCGCTGACACAGCATAGGAAACGGTGATGACCAGGCTTGAGATCGGCACCAGCGAGCGCCTGCTGGAGGAACTGCGCGGCTGGGTGGAAATGGAAACCCCCAGCACCGACGCCGCCGCCGTGAACCGCCTGCTCGACCATGCCCAAGCGCAGCTGCGTGAAGCGGGTGCCGAGATCGAACGCATCCCGGGCACGCGCGGCTTCGGCGATACCTTGATCGCGCGCACGCGCACCGGCACGGGCAATGCGCCCGTCCTCATCTCGGGCCATGTCGATACCGTGTGGGACCATGGCAAGCTCACCTCCGACATGCCCTTCCGCATCGACGGCGACCGCGCCTATGGCCCGGGCATCTATGACATGAAGGCGGGCAGTTTCCTGGCCTTCCATGCGGTGCGCGAAATCCTGCGCCAGGGCGTGCCCACCAACCGCCCCATCACCCTGATGTTGACGCCCGATGAGGAGGTGGGCTCCCCCACCTCCCGCGCCCCCATTGAAGCCGAGGCCGCGCGGGCGGCCGCCGTGCTGATCCCCGAACCCGCCGGCGGCCCCACCGGCTGCGCGGTCACCGCGCGCAAGGGCACCGGCGGTTTCACCATCACCGCGCGCGGCAAATCCGCCCATGCCGGCGGCAACTGGACAGAGGGGAAGAGCGCGGTGGTCGCGCTGGCCCGCATCATCCTGGCGATCCACGCCATGACCGATCTGGAGCGCGGCATCACCACCAATGTGGCGCCCATCTGGGGCGGCACGCGGCCCAACGTCATCCCGCCCGATGCCGGCTGCAAGGTGGATTTCCGCGTGGCTGAGGCCGAGCAGGCGCCCGATGTGATCGCCGCCATCCGCGCGCTGGCCGGCGAGCATGATGGCGTGACCATCACGGTCGAAGGCGGCCTGAACCGCCCGCCCATGGTCGAAAGCGCGGATGGTTTGCGCCTGTACGAGACCGCCCGCGCCATCGCGGCCAGCCACGGCTATGATCTGCCGAAGCAGCATCGTGGCGGCGGCTCCGACGGCAATTTCACCGCCGCCATGGGCATTCCCACGCTGGATGGCCTGGGCTGCACCGGCCATGGCGCGCATGCGCCCGACGAACATATCCGCTGGCGCGACCTGGCCCCGCGTGGCGCGACCATCGCGGGATTGCTGTGCCAGTTGTGATGCGCGCAGCAGGAGCACCACCATGCCGAGCATGATCCGCGCCATGGCGGCCCTGCTCCTGCTGGCGCTGCCCACCGCCGCCCAACTCCCCGAACCCGACCGCGCCCCCGGCCTGATGGCGCATGGCGGGCCGATCCGCGCGCTGGCCACCAGCGGCGCGGGCATCGCCTCCGGCGGACTGGACCAGAGCGTGATCTTCTGGTCCCCCGAAGGCCGCCCGGTCGCCGTCACCCGCTGGCACCAGGGCGCGGTGGAGGCCATCACCGTCATCCCCGGCGCCGGCTGGGCCAGCGCGGGCGAGGATACGCGCATCGCCATCTGGCCGGCCTCGGGCGCCGCCACGCCGGATATGGTGCTGGAAGGCCACCAGGGGCCGGTCCTCGCCCTGTCCAGCGATGGCACCACCATCGCCTCCGGTGGCTTCGACGGTACGGTGCGCATCTGGGATGGCAGCGGCCCGCCGCAGGTCCATACCGGCCATCGCGGCGCGATCTCGGCGCTGCTGCACACGGCGCAGGGCGTGCTCTCGGGCGGGCATGACGGCACGCTGCGGCAATGGCCCGATGGCAAGCTGCTGGCCGAATTCGGCCTGGGCATCACCGCGCTGGCGGCGCTGGACGCAGACCACATCGCACTCGCCACCGTGGATGGCGCGGTGCGCATCCTGGGCCCGCAGGGGCGCGAATTCGCCACCGCCCCGCGGCCCGTGGTCGCGCTGTCCGCGCATGGCAACCTGCTGGCCGCGGCCAGCATCGGCGGAGATGTCGGTATCTGGGACTGGCGCGCCGGCCGCCTGCTGCGCACGCTGCAAGGCCCGGGGCTGCCGGTCTGGTCGGCGGGCTTCGCGCCCGATGGCACGCTATGGACCGGCGGCGCCGACCGGCAGATCCGCCGCTGGAATGCCACGACCGGCAGGCCGCTGTCGGAAAGTGCGGCCGTGGCGCAGGCCATCCCCGAAGGGCTCGACCCGCATGGCGCGCGCGTGTTCCGCGCCTGCCAGGCCTGCCATGCGCTGACGCCGGGTGCTCCGCCCATGGCGGGCCCGCATCTGCACCAGATCTTCGGGCGGCGCATGGGCAGCGTGGCGGGGTATGCGTATTCGCCCCGCCTCGCGCAGGGTGACATCACCTGGACGGCGGAGACGGTCGCCGACCTCTTCACCCGTGGCCCGGATGTGGTCACCCCCGGCACCCGAATGCCGATGCAGACCGTGGGCAATGCCGAGGACATGGCCGCCCTGCTGCGCTTCCTGCAAGCCGCGACACGGTGAATCGCACCGGCCTTCTGCTGGTCATCCTCACGGCGGTGGGCTGGGGCAGCAACTGGCCCATGCTGAAGATCCTGATCGGCGAATTGCCGCCGCTCACCGCGCGCGGCACCGCCGGCATCGCGGCGGGGCTGATGCTGGCGGGCCTGGCGCTGGCCTGGGGCCAGCGGGTGGCGGTGCCGCGCGCCATCTGGTCGCGGCTGGTGCTCTCGGCCGGGCTGAATGTCTGCGCCTGGATGGGCTTCGCCACACTGGGGCTAATGTGGCTGCACGCCTCCGAAGCCGCGATCCTGGCCTATACCGCACCCATCTGGACCGCGATCTTCGCCTGGCCGGTGCTGGGTGAGCGGCCCAACTGGCAGCGCGGCCTGGCGCTGGTGCTGGCGCTGGCCGGCGTGGGCGTGCTGTTCGGCGGCGCGCAGCTGGAACTGGGCATGGACAAGGCGCCGGGAATCATCCTGGTGCTGCTGGCCGGCATGCTGTTCGGGCTGGGCACGGTGCTGGGCAAGCGCATGCCGCTCGGTCTGCCGCCGATCACTGTGGCGGCCTGGCAGGTGGGGCTGGGTTGCGCGCCCCTGCTGGTCATCGGGTTTCTTTTCGAGGCGCAGCCCTGGGCGCAGCTCTCGGGTCTCGCCTGGTTCTTCCTGGTCTGGATGGCGGTGGTGCCGCTGGGCCTGGCCTATGTGACCTGGTTCGAGGCGCTGAAGCGCGTGCCCGCCACGGTCGCCTCGATCGGCACCATGCTGGCGCCCATAGTGGGCGTGATCGGCGCGGCGATCTTCCTGGACGAGCCGTTCGGCCTGCGCCAGGTAGCGGCGATCGCGCTGGTCATGGCCGGTGTGGTGCTGTCGATGCGGCGGTGATAGGCGGCCCGCATGCTCCCGCTCATTCGACTGAATCCCGGCCAGGACCGGCGCGTGAAATCCGGCCACCCTTGGGCTTTCTCGAACGAGATCGCCATGGCGCCGGCGCTGCGCGCCATGCCCCCCGGCCCCGCGCGGCTGGAGGGCGATGACGGCGTCAAGCACGGCGTCTGGCATTTCAACCCGCACAGCCTGATCGCCGGCCGCCTGCTGGACCGCAACCCCGATGCGGTGCCCGACGCCGCCTGGTTCCAGGCTCGCATCGGCGCGGCACTGGCGCTGCGCGAGCGCGTGGTGGGCGGCGCGCATTACCGCCTGGTGCATGCCGAGGCCGATGGCCTGCCCGGCCTCATCATCGACCGCCATGGCGATGCGCTGGTGATCCAGTGCAACACCGCCGCGATGGATGCCGCGACGCCGCATATCCTGGCCGCGTTGCACGGGTTGCTGGCGCCGCGCGCGATCGTGGCCCGCAATGACAGCCCCATCCGCAAGCTGGAGGGGCTGGAGGAAAACACCGCCCTGCTGCATGGCGCCGACGCCACCGCCACCATCCGCGAGGGCGGGCTGGCCTTTGAGATGGACCTGCTGTCGGGCCAGAAGACCGGCTGGTTCCATGACCAGCGCGAGAACCGCGCGCGGGTCGCGGCGCTGGCGAAAGGCGCCAGCGTGCTGGATGCCTTCTGCCACACCGGCGGCTTCGGGCTGCTGGCGGCGGCGGCGGGGGCCTCACAGGTCGTGTTGCTGGACCGCAGTGAGCCGGCACTCGCGCTGGCCATGCGCACCGCTGCCGCGCATGGGCTTGGGCAGGTCCGGGCCGAGCGCGGCGACGCCATGGACTGGCTGGAGGCCGCGGCCGGGCGCAGCCAGCGCTATGACATCGTGCTGGCCGATCCGCCGGCCTTCGCCAAGGCGCGCAAGGACCAGCCGGCGGCATTGCGGGCCTATGCCAGGCTGGCGCGGCTGGCAGCCGGGCTGGTGGCTCCGGGCGGGCTGTTGTTCATCGCCAGCTGCTCGCATCATGTGGCGCCTGGGGAATTCGCGGGCGCGGTGGCGCAGGGCGTGTGGCGCGCCAGGCGCGAGGCGCGGCTGCTGTGGTCGGGCGGGGCAGGGGCCGATCATCCGGTGCACCCGATGCTGCCGGAGAGCGCATATTTGAAGGCACAGTTTTTCGCCCTGGGGTGACGGCGCTACCGGTCAAGCAACCCTTCGCGGCGGAAGCTGGTCCAGGTGCCATTGCCCAGGATCAGGTGGTCATGCAGCACGATGTCCAGCGTGCGCGCGGCATCGCGGATCGCTGCTGTCATCTCGATATCGGCGCGGCTGGGCGTGGGGTCGCCGCTGGGGTGGTTGTGCACCAGGATCAGCGCGGTGGCGTGCAGTTCCAGCGCGCGTTTCACCACCTCTCGCGGGTAGACGGGGGTGTGGTTCACCGTGCCGCGGGATTGCGCCTCGTCGGTGATCAGGCGGTTCTTGCTGTCCAGGAACAGGACACGGAATTGCTCGTTCTTCTCGCGCGAGAGGGCGGCGGTCAGGTAGCCCATCAGCCGTTCCATGTTGTTCAGCACCGGGTGCTCCCGCACCTCGGCCTGCATCATGCGCAGCGCCGCGGCCTGCACCAGCTTGATGGCGGCGGCGTGGTTCACGCCCAGATCCGGCATGCCGGCCAGCTCCTCGGCCGGGGTGGCCAGCACGCGGGCGAAATCGCCGTAGTGGTTGATGAGCTTTTTCGCCAGCGGCTTGGTGTCGCCCATGCGCTGGGCGGGATAGAGCAGCATTTCCAGCAATTCATAATCGGCCAGCGCATCGGCGCCCCGTTCGACCAGCTTGTCGCGCATGCGCTGGCGATGGCCGTGCGGGCCGGTGTTGGGGAAGGGCTGGCGCGACGCCGGGTTGCGCGGTTCCGTGACGAGGCTCTCGCCCCCATAGGCTTCGGGCGGCGCGAAGGGGCGCGGCGGCGCATTGCCGCGGGGGCGGCCTTCGAAAGCCGGTGAGGCTTCGGCGAAGCTCCGCCGTTCCTCGTTGAACTCATATTGAGACGACCCACCGTCTTGGCTGTGGTCGGCCGCGTTTTGCAACTGTTCCGGGCGCATGGGCCAGGCTCCCACGATCCTGGCGTGTAAATTGCGATTTCGTGAGGCGTTGTCAATACGGATCGTTGCCAAACTATGAATCGTGTTCTCACAACACATTCGCCGTGCAGGGCACGCCGTGCATGCCAGGAAACATCAGTTCCGGCGCCATCCAGGCGCTGACGCAGCGTTTGCCGCCGGCCAGGTTCAACAGCCTGCGCATGACCTGCACATAGGCGCCCTTTTCCGGCCATCGGCCCTGCAATTCGATGACCGCGACCATCCGCGGCCGCCAGATCTCCTCGGCGAAGCGCATCACCACCGGGTCGGGCAGGAACCAGGAGGAGGCGGGGAGCGCGGAATCCATGCCCAGTCGGCGCGCCAGCATATATCCCTTGATTCCCATGATGCGCCGCGCCCGGCGAAACGCCTTGCACACCCACCACACAATCGCCGGCGAGACCTTGTTATGTCGGCTTGCGACAAATTTCAGAAGCTGTTCCCAGCCGCGCTTATGCGTCCAGCGCACGAACAGCCGATGGATGGTCTGCCACTTGCCGAACACCGCCGGCAATTCGCGCCAGGGCTTGTCGGAACAGGCCGCGTGGAAGCAGGCATCGAGCG
>JAPLOK010000479.1 GCA_026400775.1 Alphaproteobacteria bacterium
CGGCAGCCTGGAAGCCGGCAAGCGCGCCGATATCGTGCTGGTCGACATGCACAAGCCGCATCTCTTCCCGCCCGATATGCCGCTCTACCGCCTGGTCTGCTTCGCCAATGCGGCGGATGTGGACACGGTGCTGGTGGAGGGGCGCGTCGTGATGTCCGGCCGGGCGGTGCCGCATGTCGACCAGCGTGCGGTGCTGGCCGATGCGGCGCGTGAGATCACGGCCGCCGTCGCCCGCAGCGGCATGCAGCGCATGAGCGCGATGCCCGATGGCTTCTGGCGCCGCACCCGCTACGGCGCATGAGCGCCCAGCTGCCGCTGCCGCTGCCCGCCACGGCGTCCTTCGCGGCAGGGGACTTCATCGCCGATCTGTCGAACGAGGGCGCGCGCCGCTGGCTGGCGCAGCCCGCCAGCTGGCCTGATTCGCGCCTGGCGCTGCATGGCCCGCAGGGTGTCGGCAAGACGCATCTGCTGCGCATGACGGCCGCCGCGCGTGGCTGGGCGGTGAGCGATGGCGCGGCGCTGTCGGGCCTGCCGGAACTGCCGGCGGGGGGGTGGGTGATCGATGATGCCGATGCCGCGCCCGAGCCCAGCGCATTGCTGCATGCGATGAATGCCGCGCGTGAGGCACGCCTGCCGCTGTTGCTCGCCGCGCGCGCCCCACCGGCGCGCTGGGGCTTCGCATTGCCTGACCTGGTCAGCCGGCTGCGCGCCACCACCGCCGTGGCGGTCGAGGAACCGGGCGATGGCCTGTTGCGGGCATTGCTGGCCAAGCTGCTGGCCGACCGGCAGATCGCGCTGCGTGCGGAATTGCAGGCGCGCATCATCACCCAGCTGCCGCGCCGCGCGGGCGCCATCGCGGGCTTTGTCGCGCGGCTTGATGCCGCCTCGCTCGCGGCCGGGAAGCTCAACCAGGCCACGGTGCAATCGCTGCTTCGTGACATTTCCATGGATGAGGTGCCGCCTGCGGCCGGCTTGGGCTAGACTATGGCGATGCCCGACACGGTCACCTCCGATCTCGCCGCGCTGCCGCGCTTCATCAACCGGGAAATCTCCTGGCTGGACTTCAACACACGCGTGCTGGAGGAGGCGGAGAACCCGAACCATCCGCTGCTGGAGCGGCTGCGCTTCGTCGCCATCTCAGGCTCCAACCTCGATGAATTCTATTCGGTGCGCGTGGCGGGCCTGGTGGGCCAGGCGCGCGCCGGCGTGGGCAGCCTCAGCCATGATGGGCTGACGCCCGCGCAGCAGCTGGTGAACATCCACGCCCATAGCCAGCGCCTGATCGAGCAGCAGCAGGTGGCCTGGCGCGAATTGCGCGGGCTGCTCTCCGCGGCCGGGCTGCATGTGGCTGAGGCCGAGGAACTATCGCCCGCCGATCTGCGCTGGCTGGAACAGCATTTCCTGGACCGCATCTTCCCGGTGCTGACGCCGCTGGCCGTGGACCCCGCGCACCCCTTCCCCTTCCTGCCCAACCTCTCGCTGAGCATGGCGCTGAAGCTGGTGCGCGAGGAAGATGGCGGCATGATGCGCGCGCTGGTGCCGCTGCCCAGTCAGATCGAGCGCTTCATCCGCCTGCCCGCCGATGAGGGCGCGCGCATCCGTTTCATCAGCCTCGAGGAGACGGTGGGGCTGTTCCTGCACCGCCTCTTCCCCGGCTTCATCCCGGCCGAACGCGGCCTGTTCCGCCTGATCCGCGACACCGATGTGGAGTTCGAGGAAGAGGCCGAGGACCTGGTCCGCAGCTACGAGACCGCGCTGAAGCGCCGCCGCCGCGGCCGCGCCATTCGCCTGGCCGTTGATCTGCGCATGCCCGCCGACATGACCGCCTTCGTGGCCGAGGAGATGGATGCCGACCCGGCCGCGATCTTCATCGTGGACGGGCTGCTCGGTGTCACAGATCTGACGGCGCTGATCGTGCCGGACCGGCCCGACCTGCTGTTCACGCCCTACACGCCGCGCTTCCCCGAACGCATCCTGGATTTCGGCGGGGATTGTTTCGCCGCGATCCGCGCCAAGGACATCGTGGTCCACCACCCCTATGAATCCTTCGATGTGGTGGTGCAGTTCCTGCGCCAGGCCGCGCGCGACCCGGCCGTGGTCGCGATCAAGCAGACGCTCTATCGCACCAGCCGCGACAGCCCGATCGCGCGCGCACTGATCGAGGCGGCGGAAGCCGGCAAATCCGTCACCGCCATGGTGGAGCTGAAGGCGCGCTTCGATGAGGAGCGCAACATCGCGCTCGCCCGCGAACTGGAGTCGGCGGGCGTGCAGGTCGTCTATGGCTTCGTCGAGTTCAAGACGCATGCCAAGGTCTCGCTGGTCGTCCGCCGCGAGGGCGACAGCTTCCGCAGCTATGCGCATTTCGGCACCGGCAACTACCACCCGATCACCGCGCGCATCTACACCGATCTCTCCTTCTTCACCGCCGATCCGGCGCTGAACCGCGATGCCGCCAAGCTGTTCAATTACATGACCGGCTATGCCAAGCCCGAAGCGATGGAGCGGCTCGCCTTCAGCCCGCTGACCACGCGCCCCACCCTGCTCGGCCTGATCGAGCAGGAGATCGCGCATGTCCAGGCCGGTCGCCCCGGCAGCATCTGGCTCAAGATGAATTCGCTCGTCGATGAGACGCTGATCGATGCGCTCTATGCCGCCTCGCGCGCCGGCGTGAAGGTGGAATGCATCGTGCGCGGCATCTGCTGCCTGCGCCCCGGCGTGCCGGGCATGAGCGAGAATATCCGCGTCAAATCCATCGTCGGCCGTTTCCTGGAGCATACGCGCGTCTGCGCCTTCGGCGGCGGCCACCGGATGCCCAGCCGGCGGGCGCGGGTCTATATCTCGTCGGCCGACTGGATGGCGCGCAACATGGACTGGCGCGTCGAGTCGCTGGTGCCGATCGAGAACGCGACGGTGCATGCCCAGGTGCTGGACCAGATCATGGTGGTGAACTTGAAGGATGACGCGCAGAGCTGGGAACTCAGCCCCGATGGCGCGTGGCAGCGCCGCAAGCCCGGCCCGCAGCCCTTCTCGGCGCATGAGTATTTCATGACCAACCCCTCGCTCTCCGGCCGCGGCAGCGCGCTCAGCCGTCCCGCCCGCGCGGTGCGCCGGCCCCGCCAGGACCGCGTCACGCATGACTGAGGCCATGGATACCTCGCGCATGTTGCGGGCCGCGCCGCGCCCGCCGCGCCTGGGTGTCGTTGATCTTGGTTCGAACTCCGTGCGCCTCGTGGTGTTCGAGGGCTATTCGCGCAACCCGCAGGCGATCTTCAACGAGAAGGCGGTGCTCGGCCTGGGCCGTGGCTTGACCGCCACGGGACGGCTGAACGAGGAAGCCATCGTCCAGGCGCTGACCGTGCTGCGCCGCTACCATGCGGTGGCCGTCGGCATGGATGCGCATCCCGTGCAGGTGCTGGCCACCGCCGCCGTGCGCGATGCGATCAACGGGCCCGACTTCATCCGCGCCCTGCGCGAGGTCATGCCCGGCACACCCATCGAGGTGCTGACGGGCGAGGCGGAAGCGCGACTTTCGGCCGATGGCCTGTTGCTGGGCTTCGATGCGGCCGATGGCGTGCTCGCTGATCTCGGCGGGGGGTCGCTGGAACTGGTGCGGCTTGAACAGGGGCGCATGATGCAGGCTGCCTCGCTGCCGATCGGGACCATCCGCCTGGCCGAACGCGCGGGCGGCGACATCATCCGCGCGCGCGCCATCGTCGAGAAGGAACTCACCACCGTGCCCTGGCTCAGGGATGGCAAGGGCGCGGACCTGTTCCCGGTGGGCGGCACCTTTCGCGCGCTCGCGCGCATTCACATGGCGCAGACCGGCTATCCGCTGGCGATCGTGCATCACTACGCGATCCGGCGCGAGGAAGCGCGCGACCTTGCCGGCGTGGTGATGAACGCCCCGCGGCGCGCGCTGGAACGCATGCCGGCCGCGCCCGCCAAGCGCCTGTCTGACCTGCCTTTCGCCGCTACCGTCCTGCGTCGGCTGCTGCGCGCGACCGGCGCTGCGCGCACCGTCTTCAGCGGCAATGGCCTGCGCGAGGGCTGGTATGCGCGCATGCTCGAACCCGGCATGCGCGCGGCTGATCCGCTGCTCTTCGCGGCCGAGGAACTCGCCCAGTCCTTCGGCCGCAGTGCGGAGTTTCCGGCCGCGCTGGAGGCCTGGCTGGCGCCGCTGCAATTGCCGGAAACCGCCGGCGATGTCGCGCTGCAATCGGCGGCTGCGCGCATCTCCGATATCGGCAGCCATGACCACCCTGAATACCGCGCCGAGCAATCCTTCTTCCGCGTGCTGCGCCTGCATGGCGTGGGGCTGGACCATCACATGCGCGCCTTCCTCGCGCTCACTCTCGCGCTGCGCTACGAGGCTGAGCCGACCTCGCCCTTCCTGGCGCAGGCGCGCGCGCTGTTGAATGCGGCGGCGGTGCGCCGGGCGGAAACGCTGGGTGCCGCGCTGCGCTTGGCCTTCACACTGTCGGGCGGCGTGCCGGGCTTGCTCGGCGGCACCAGCCTGCGCCCCGATGGGCGGCGCCTGGTGCTGCGCCTGGAGGAGGACACCGGCGTCTTCGCCGGAGAAGCCGTGCTGCGGCGCCTGGAGGCGCTGGCGCTGGCGCTGGCCATGGAGCCGGTGGTGGAAGCCGGCTGACGGCACACACGTGATAGTTGCAGCTCTGGGCATGATAGCGCTACTGATGGGCGCATCATTCGGGGATCGTAACAATGCCGGGTTCCAGGCGTGCTTTCGTGCTGGGTGGCGGGGCTTTGCTGTGCGGCTGTGCCGGCACCATCCATGACCTGCCTTCCGCCGGCAGCGCCCAGATTGCCAGCGCGCGCGACGAGATCGCGGCCCGTGACAACCCCATGCGCCGCAGCCTCTCGGATGCGGAGGTGGGCGCCGTCGTGCGTCGCGTGCACGCCCGCCTGCACGGTCCGGCGCATGC
>JAPLOK010000453.1 GCA_026400775.1 Alphaproteobacteria bacterium
CAGGAAGAAGGCGATGACCAGGCCGATATGGATCACCAGCAGGCTGCCCATCACGCCGGTATGCCGCAGCGCCAGCAGCAACAACCCCGAGGAGGCGATCAGGAACAGCAGCGCCAGCATCGCGTATTCGCCGCCCAGCAGCTTCTTCGCGACCGGCGCGGGGTCGGTCACGGTCTTCACCCACAACAGCCCCACCGTGCCCACGCACATCAGCACCCCGCCCCAGGTGCCGAACTGCACCGGCAGGGAGAAGAACGCATGCGGCGATTTCCAGCCGAAAAGGTGATGGTAGATCGCGCCCGTGGTGGTGGCCGCGAAGCACAGCATAAAGCCATAGAACAGCGCATGGTGCAGCCAGCGGCGGGTCTGGGTGAAGCCCTCGTCCAGGTCATTGCAGCCGTGGCCGCCGCCCGACAGGTTGCGCAGCGTCAGGATATCGACCGCGGCTTCGGTGGCGGCAGCGGCGCTGGGCGCGCCGGGCGGCGTGGCGCGCCAGTAGTTGCGGCCGGCCATGACCATCGCGCCGATGCCAAAGGCAAAACTGCCGCCGGCCAGCAGCATCATCAGCCAATAGGGCACCACGCGGAAGAAGGCGCCGACGCCGGTCTGCGCCGAATACAAAACGCGCGGATCGACGAGCAGTATGGCCAGGATCATCGCGGCCGCGGCACCCGCGAAGGCCGCCAGCGTCACCAGCGTTCCCGTGCGCTCGAACGCCACGCCCATGGCGCGCGGCCAGGCGTGTTCGGCGTAGCTCTCCTGGCGAAGCTGCGCGAAGGTGGCGGGGATGTTCACGCCGAAAGGGTGCGGCGGCGCGTATTGGCAGGCGTGATAGCAGCCCTTGCAGTTGTGGCAGAGATTGGCCAGGTGCGTGAGGTCGCCGGTGGTGAATTCGCGGCGCATCGTCATCGCGGGGAAGACAGCGCAATAGCCTTCGCAATAGCGGCAGGCGTTGCAGATTTCCATCTGGCGCCGGGCTTCGGTGGTGGTGTCAGTTTCTGGCTGCACGGGCTGCCTCCTCGCCGGCGATGCGGCCGAACACGGTGCCGATGGTCATGCCGAAGCCAGCGAGATAGCCCTGGCCCAGGATATTGCCAGCCATGATCTCGCCACTCGCAAAAAGGTTCGCGCTGGGCTTGCCATCGGCCATCAGCACGCGGGCGCGTTCATTCACCTTCACGCCGAGGAAGGTGAAGGTGATGCCGGGCCTGAGCGGATGCGCATGGTAGGGCGGCTGGTCGATGCGGCGCGCCCAATGCGATTTCGGCGGCGAGAGGCCGGTCGTGCCGCAATCATCCAGCTTCTGGCCGTTGAAGGTGCCGGGCTGCACGGCGGCGTTGTAGTCGGCCACCACGCGCGCGAGTTTCGCCGCGTCCAGGCCGAGCTCGCCCGCCAGTTCCTCGATCGTATCCGCCTTGATCGGCGGGAAGACGCTGGGCAGGTAGTCATGCAGCGCCTGGCTGTCGGCGATCGCGAAGGCACGCTGGTTGGGCTGCTGCGCGATCAGCCGGCCCCAGATGGCGTAGCGCTTCGGCCAGACATCCTCGCCCTCATCATAGAAACGCTCGACATTCTCGTTCACGACAATGCTGAAGGGCACGCAGTCCAGGCGCATGGCCAGGCCGCCATCCTCCATCGGCGCGCGGGCGTCATTGGCCACCGCGTGGAATTGCGTGGCGTCGCCCACCTCCTGCACGCCTTGCGCCAGCAGGTTCTTCAGCACTGTCCCTTGCGCATAGGGCGTGCCGCG
>JAPLOK010000408.1 GCA_026400775.1 Alphaproteobacteria bacterium
CTGTCGGTACGGACTTCGACGCGGCGGCTTTCCAGGCTGTCGAAGCCCGGCGTGGGGCCGCGGAATTCGACGCGGATGCGGTTGCGCGGCACACCCTTCTCGATCAGCTCATCGGCCACAATGCGCGCACGCAGGCGCGACAGGATCACATTGGCCTCACGCGAGCCCTGCGGATCGGCGAAGCCCACCACGCGGATCGGCAGCGCGGCATTGGCGCGGGCCATTTCCGCCACGCGCGTCAGGCCGGCATGCGCGGCTTCATCCAGATTGGCGGACCAGGGTTCGAAGAACACCGGATAGGCGCCGGTGCGGGCGGGCTGGGCAGGCGTCGCGGGGGCGGCGGCAACGGCCGGGGCAGCGGGTGCGGCAACGGTGGGCGCCGGCGCATCGGCGCAGGCGGCCAGGGCGAGCAGCCCGGCCAGGGCGACGAAACGGGTGATCATGGGGTTTCTCCTCAACACGACGGGTTGTGGCGATTGATGCCCGTTTGCGCCGCGCCTGTCACGGGGGCCGGCACAGTCAGCGCCGCACCTCGGCTTGATCCCGCGCTGATGCGGTTGCAGCCTTGCGGGATGACAAGCATGGCCCCTGGCGATTCCTATCCGCGCGACCTTCTGGGCTACGGCCCCAACCCGCCCGATCCGCAATGGCCGGGGGGCGCGCGCGTCGCATTGTCCTTCGTGCTGAACTACGAGGAGGGCGGCGAGAACACCGTGCTGAACGGGGATGCCGGCAGCGAGCTCTACCTGCACGAAGTGCCGGGCGGCGCGCCCATCCTGGGTGATCGCAACCGCACGGTGGAAACGCAATTCGACTATGGCGCGCGCGCCGGGGTGTGGCGCGTGCTGCGGATGTTCGCGGCGCGCGGGCAGAAGCTGACTGTCTATGGCGTGGGCCGGGCGCTGGAACTGAACCCGGTGGTGGCGCGGGCCTTCACGGAGCAAGGCCATGAGGTTGCCTCGCATGGCTGGCGCTGGATCGACTATCACGCCATGCCCGAGGAGGCTGAACGCGCCGAGATCGCGCGCTGTGTGGAGACGATTTCGCAGCTGTGCGGCAAGCCGCCGGTGGGCTGGTATACCGGGCGGATCAGTCCGCGCACGCGCCGCTTGGTCGCGGAGCATGGCGGCTTTCTTTACGATAGCGACTCCTATGATGACGACCTGCCGCATTATGTGGATGTAGCCGGCCAGCCGCAGCTGATCCTGCCCTATACGCTGGACGCGAATGACATGAAATTCGCCGTGCCGCCCGGGTTTTCGGCGCCTGGCGGGTTCGAGCAGTATCTGCGCGATGCGTTGGATCTGCTGCGGCGCGAGGGCGGGCGGATGATGTCGGTCGGGCTGCATTGCCGGCTGGTGGGGCGGCCTGGCCGCGCTGCCGCGCTGGAGCGCTTCCTGGATCATGTGGCGCATTGCGGTGATGTCTGGTTGGCCACGCGCGAGCAGATCGCCCGGCACTGGCTCGCGACACATCCGCCGAAGTGAGGGTTGAAACCGACGGCCTGGGGGCGATCCGCATCGAGGATGGCCGCTATTGGGGGCCGCAGACGGAGCGCGCGAGGCTGCTGTGCCAGATCGGGACAGAGCGCTTTCCGCCAGGGCTGATCTGCGCTGTGAGCCGGCAGAAATGGGCGACGGCCGGGGCCAATGCGGCGCTGGCGGAGGGAGTGACACTGCGCAAGGCCGCGATCGCCATCGGCTTCGTCACAGCTGCGGAATTGGACCGCTGGGTGCGGCCCGAAGAGAGGCTGGGGCCTCGTGCTAGAGAAGCGTAGCCTGAACCTATCTGGGCATCGCACCTCGGTCGCGCTGGAGCCGGAATTCTGGGCGGCGCTGGAGGAGGCGGCGGCGGCGCGCGGCATCACGCTGCCGGCGCTGGTGGCCGAGCAGGATGCGGCGCGCGCCGAGGCCGGCGCGGCGCTGGCCAGCGCTTTGCGTGTCTATGCGCTACGGGCCACGCGGGCGGCCGCAGGGCGGTAGACGGCGCGCTGGCCAAGCAGTGGCTCCACGCGATCCGAGATGCCAAGTGCTGTTTCGGCGGCGCCGAGATACAGCGCGCCATCGGGCGCCATCTGGGCTGCAAGGCCGTTCAGCACGCGCGCCTTGGTGGGCAGGTCGAAATAGATCAGCACATTGCGGCAGAACACCACGTCGAAGCGGCCGAAGCGCGCGACATCCTGCAGCAGGTTTGCCTGTTCGAAACGGGTGAAGCCGCGCAGGCGTTCGCTGGCCTGCCAGCGGCCATCGATCTGCTTGAAGTGCTTCATCAGTGAGCGCACGGGCAGGCCGCGCTGCACCTCGAACTGGGTGAAGATGCCCTCCTTGGCGCGGTCCAGCACGGCGCGCGTAAGGTCGGTGCCAATGATTTCGAAGCGGCGCGCCTTCATGGAGGCGTCCACGTCCTGCGCGTCGGCGATCAGGATGGCGATGGAGTAGGCTTCCTGCCCGGTGCTGCATGCGGCGGACCAGATGCGGATAGGCAGGCCAGGCGCGCGCGCCTTGTTGAGGACGGGCAGCAATTCCTTCAAATGGTCGAAGGGTTTGCCGTCGCGGAAGAAGTGGCTTTCGTTGGTGGTCAGGAGTTCCGAGACTTCCTGGGCGAGCTTGTCGCTGGCGGGGCCGCGCAGCTTCAGCGCGAGCGAATCAAGGCTGACAAGATTCTCGCGCTTGAGCAGCGGCGCCAGCCGCGTATCGAGCATATAGGCCTGGTCAGGCCCCAGCACGCCGCCGGAGCGCTGCTTCACGATGCCGGCGATGAATTGAAAAGTTGCGTTGCTCATGCGGGCACCCTGAATGCTGAAAGGGCTTCATCGGCGAGGGCTTCGGGCGCGGCTTGCAGCTTTGCCAAGCCTGCCTTTGCGACGGCGCCGGGCATGCCCCAGACGACGCTGCTGGCTTCATCCTGTGCAAACACGGTGCCGCCGGCCTGCGCGACCGCGCGGCAACCGAGCAACCCGTCCTGACCCATGCCCGTCAACACCACGGCCAGCACATCCGGACCGAAGATGGGTGGAAGGGAGCGCAGCATTGGATCGGCGGCGGGGCGGCAGAAATTCTCGGCCGGGTCGCGGTTGAGCGCGATGACCGGCGCACCGCTGGGCGATTTGCGGATGACCATGTGGTGGTCCCCAGGGGCCATGTAGACGCGGCCGCGTTCGAAGGCTTCTCCATCGCGCCCTTCGGCGCAGGGCGGACCGCCGAGGCCACCCAGATGCTGCGCCAGCATGGCGGTGAAGCCCGGCGGCATGTGCTGCACGATCGCGACGGGCACGGGCAGGTTGCGCGGCAGCCGCCGCGCAAAGGCAGCCAGCGCCTGCGGCCCACCTGTCGAGGCGGCGATGGCCAGCACGCGCGGCGCGCGCGTCAGCACCGGTGCTGTGCGGCGCACCGGTGCGGGCGCGGCGGAGCGCTGGCCGACGCGCGCCCAACCCTTGATCTTGGCGATCAGTTCCGCGCGGAAGCCAGGGTCCGCGATGCCGCCTTGGCTGGCGGTGGGCTTGGGGATGTAGTCGGCCGCGCCGGCGTTCAACGCAGCCATGGTGGCGCTGGCGCCGCGCTGCGTCAGCGCACTGGCGACAATGACGACGGGCTTGGGTTTCGTGCGCAGCAGCAGCGGCAGCGCGGTCATGCCATCCATCACCGGCATTTCGAGGTCGAGCAGGATGACGTCCGGCTTCACGCTGGGCAGCGCGTCCAGTGCGGCACGACCATCACCGACGCTGCCGACCAGCTTGATGCCGGCATCACCATCGAGCAGGCGCGCCATGGCGCCGCGCACGACGGCGCTGTCATCACAGATCAGGACGCGAATCATGCCTCGAGCACGCCCACCATGGTCAGCTTGTCGACCAGGATCGCCTCATCGAAGGGCTTCATGACGTATTCGTCGGCGCCGGCCTCGAGCCCTTCCAGGATGCGCTCCTGCGCTGCTTCAGTCGTACACATGACGACGGTAGGTTCGCTGCTGCCGTAACGGGCGCGCAGATTCTTCAGGAATTCGATGCCGTCCATCACTGGCATGTTGCGGTCCAGCAGGACCAGGCGCGGCATGGCCTGTTCCACAGCTTGCAGGGCCAGCGCGCCGTCTGCAGCTTCGCGCACCGAGAAGCCGTGCTTTTCCAGGATGCGGCGCGCCACCTTGCGCACCACGCCACTGTCATCCACCACCAGACAATCCATCGACATCACGTGGTTTCCTTCAACCGAATTGCATCAGGCGCTCGATATCGAGCACGACAAGCAGTTGCTCTCCCAGGCGATGCACGCCGAGCGACACCTCCTTCCAGGAGGGTTCCAGAGTGGGTGGGTTCGCTGCGCGCTCGGCGGCGTTCAGGGTCAGCACATCGCCCACCTGGTCGGCCAGCAGCGAATAGAGCTCGCCCTGGTGTTCGACCACGACGGACATGGCCTTCGCCTCGGCGCCGCGCGCTGGCAGGGAGAGCCGGCGGCGCAGGTCGATCGCGGTGACGATGCGGCCGCGCAGATTCAAGCTGCCGGCGACCTCAGGCGGCGCCAGCGGAATGCGCGTGATGGCCTGCGGCCCCAGCACATCGCGCACGCCGAGCACGGGCACGCCGCAGAGCTGGCTGGCGACGGTGAGTGTCAGGACCATCGCCGCGGCATCCGCCGAGAGGCCGATGGCGGCAGGGTTGCCGGACTGCGTGGCGGTTGCGGTTTGCGTCTGCATGGTGGTGTCCTCTCAGAGCGGCATGTCTAGCGGGGCGACGATACCGTTCAGCGCCAGCGCCTGGCTGATGCTGGCGGACAGGGCCTCGCGATCGAATTTGGCGACGTAGTCGGTGAAGCCCGCATCGCGGCCTCGGGCGACATCGGCGGGTTCCGCCTGGCCGGACAGCGCGATCACCGGCAGGGACTGCCACGGCCCGCCGTCGCGAATGGCCCGGACCAGCTGAACGCCGTCCATCTCCGGCATGTTGATGTCGGAGACGATGATGTCAAAGGCCTCGCCAGCGTCACGCAGGCGCAACGCATCGCGGGCATTCGACACACCCATGATGTCGTAGCCTGCGGCCGAGAGGCCCGGCACAACCAGGTTGCGGAAGAAGGCGCTGTCTTCCACCAGCAGCACGCGCGGTTTGGCGGCCTCGGCGGCTTTGCCGGCGAACCAGTCCATGCCGCCCTGGCGCAGCCAGAAGGCGCTGTCCAGCACTTCAGTCACGCGGCCGGCGATGACTGCGCTGCCCAGGAAGCCCGGGCGTACGCCGGCGCGATCGATAACCAGCGGCGCTTCCAGCACGTCCAGGATTTCATCGACCATCAGGCCCATGGAATGAGCGCCATCGCCGAAGACCAGCAGTGCCTGGCGCGAATCCGGCGGCGGCAGGGCGGCGAAGCCCGAGATCGACACCAGCGGCATCAGGCTGCCGCGATACTGCACCACCAGGTTCTCGCCGGCCTGTTCGATACGATCGGCGGGCAGATCCTCCAGACGTGCGATCAGGCCGAGGGGAACGCATTTCGGCGCGCCATCGCCGGCACGGAATAGCAGCAGCGCGGTGGTGTCCGCGCGGCCGGCGCCGCGAGCCTGCGAGGCCTGTGCCGGGTTGTCGCTGCCCTCCGCGCCGAGGCCTGTGGCGCGTGCGATGCCGTTGGGGTCCAGGATCATGATGACCGAGCCGTCACCCAGGATGGTGTTGCCCGAGAACATGGTCACGTCGCGCAGGATGGGCGCGACCGGCTTCACCACGATTTCCTCGGTGTCGAAGACGCGGTCCACGACGATTCCGAAGACTTGGCTGCCCACCTGTGTGACGACGACGAAGCTCGGCGCGTCGTCATCCATCGGGCGGGATTCCAGTGCCAGCAGCCGCGCCAGCGGCACCAGCGGCAGCAGCCGGTCGCGCAGGCGCAGCACGGTGGAATTCTTGATGGTCTCGACCTTGGGGCCGTCGCCATCGCCCACGCGCACCAGTTCCAGCACGCCATTCTGCGGGATGGCGAAGCGCTCGCCGCCGGATTCCACGATCAGCGCGGCCGCGATCGCCAGCGTCAGCGGGATCTTGATGGTGAAGGTTGTGCCGCGGCCTTCGCGCGAGCGCAGCTCCACCACGCCGCCGATGCGCTCCAGGTTGGTCTTGACCACATCCATGCCCACACCACGACCGGAGACCGAGGTGACGGCCGCCGCGGTCGAGAAGCCGGCGCGGAAGATGAAGCGCTGAATGTCCTGCTCGCTCATCGCGGCGAGTTCGGCCTCGGTCGCCAGGCCCTGGCGCAGCACTTTTTCCTTGATGCGGCCAACGGCCAGGCCGCGCCCGTCATCGGCGATCTCCATCACGATGTGCCCGCCCTGGTGATAGGCGTTGAGCGTGATGCGCCCTGTCTCGGGCTTGCCGGCGGCGCGGCGTTCAGTGGGGATTTCGAGGCCGTGGTCCGCGCTGTTGCGCACCATGTGCGTTAGCGGATCCTTGATCAGCTCCATCACCTGGCGGTCGAGCTCGGTCTCAGCGCCGATCATGTCGAGCGCGATCTTCTTGCCCAGTTCCTGGCCCAGGTCGCGCACCAGGCGCGGCAGCTTCTGCCAGGCCGAGCCGATCGGCTGCATGCGTGTCTTCATCACGCCGTCCTGCAGGTCCGACGTGATCTGCGACAGCCGCTGCAGCGGCACGGCGAAGGGCGAATTCGCCTCGTTGCGGGCCAATTGCAGAAGCTGGTTGCGCGTGAGCACGAGCTCGCTCACCAGGACCATCAGATCCTCCAGCACCTCGACGGCGACGCGGATGGTCTGTGGCGCATTGCCGCCGACGGTCTCGGGCGCTGCGGCCTCGGTGGGCGGCGCCTGAACCAGAGCCGGAGCCGGAGTAGCGGCCGCGGCCGGTGCGGACACGGGCTCTGCGACCGGCATCGGCTCGGGCGCTGGCGGCAAGACGACCGCCCCGATCGGCGCCGCGGCGGCGGGCGGCTCCTCGCCGTTGAAAACGGCGTCCAGCTCCGCGATCAGCACGGTGTCGTCGCCGCTCGGCTCGCTGCCGCTGGCCTCGAGCCCGGCGACGATTTCCTTGATGCGGTCCACCGCGGAGAGGATCAGGCTGATGCCACCCGGCGTGACCGGCAGCGAACCTTCGCGCCAGCAGCCCAGCACATTCTCACCGGCATGGGCGACACGCTCCAGCCGCGGAAGGCCCAGGAAGCCGCAGGTGCCCTTGATGGTGTGAATGGTGCGAAAGACCTCGCCCAGTACGGCCTGGTCATTCGGGCTGCGTTCCAGCGACAGCAGCGCTCCGTCCAGGTTTTGCAGGCCTTCGTTGGTTTCGGTCAGAAAGTCAGCGAGCAGATCGTCCATGGGTGCCCCCTTGCGAGGGGGCTATTATCCGCAGCGCCGCCGAAGAAAGAGTAAACCCTCAATGCGGCGTGGATTGCACCAGCAGCGGCGACAGGCCGCCCGCGCCCATGCCTAGCGAGAGCCTGCACTTCATGGCCTGCGCCAGGGCCGGCAACCAGCTGGCCAACAGGCCGCGGGGGGTGCGCGCGGCCTCAGGTGCGCCGCCGGCCAGCACATCGACGAACCCATGCGGCCAGCTCGCGCCGGCGCCGTCGGGCAGCACCATGAAGGGTGCATCGGGCGCCGACATCAGCGTGACGGAACCGCCACGCGGCAGGGCCTCCGCGCCCAGCATAAGCGCCACGAGCAGCAATTGCCCCAAGGCGCCAGGCGGCGGTGCCACGCCATCGGGCGGGCGGATGTGGAATACGATGCGATGCGCGCCTGGCGCGCCGGCCAGCAGTTCTGTCATGTCGGCCCAGCCCAGCTCATCAGGCAGGCCGAAGGCGGCGGCGTAGAGCCTGGTGCGCAGCCGCATCGTCTCGATCGCTTCGGCCAGCAATTCGTCGCTGCGGGGCGCGCCTGGCGAGGTGCCGGCGGTGGCCATCATGGTTCCGATCGGCCCCGATAGGTCATGCGTCAGCCGCGCCGCCAGCAGGCGCGGCAGTGATACGTCCAGCGTGTCACCAAGCACGGGTGTCATTTTTCTCACTCCTTGTCGGCGGCCGCCCCGTCCCGGGCCGCACCGTCACTGCAACATCGCAGCGGATGCGTGGGAATACCCGTCGTATTGGGTTGAGTGGGGTCGTGCCGCGTCGGCGACAGATTGCGACAGCCGCATTGACGAAGAGTTGAGCGCACCGCACACGCTGCATGCATGGCCCTGCATCTCGAACCTGGCATGCGCGTGGTGAACCCGGCGCGCCCCGATTGGGGCCAGGGCCAAGTGCAGTCCGTGGTCGGCGAGAGGGTGACGGTGAATTTCGAGAATGCCGGCAAGCTGCTGATCAACGCACGGCTGGTCACGCTGGAACTCGCGGCTTGAGCGCCTTCTGGGCCGAGATTTCGGCAACCCTGTTCACCTGGCCGATGCTTGGCGGGCTGGTCGCGACCGTGATCGCGGGGCTGATGCGCGGCTATGCCGGCTTCGGCACGGCGGTGATCCTGGCCCCCATCTATTCCACACTTTGGGGCGCACCTGCCGGAATACCTGTCATGCTGCTGATGGAATTGCTGATCAGCGCGCAGTTGCTGCCAGCCGCGATGCGTGAAGCCGACAAGCGGGTGATCCTGCCGATCGGCGGCACCGCATTGCTCACATTGCCGTTGGGCACCGTCATTCTCTACGCGGCCGAGCCCGACCTGCTGCGCCGGGTCATTGGCGGCTTTGTGCTGGTGTTCGGCTTCCTGCTGATGAGCGGCTGGCGATACCACGGTTCGCGCCCGCTTTGGCTGAACATGTCGGTGGGTGGTGTGGCCGGCGTGCTGAAGGGTGCCACCGGGATGTCCGGCCCGCCGGTTATCCTGTACCTGCTGGCCGGGCCGGAAGAGGCAAAGCGCCACCGCGCCAATCTGATCCTGTTCTTCGGGATCATCGCCGTGGCCTCGGTGGTGGGGCCGTTCCTGCTGGGGCTGATCACGGTGGCGGTGCTGGCCAAGCTCGCGGTGCTGCTGCCGGTGATGCTGCTGTCGGTGCCGGTGGGCGTGCGGCTGTTCCACGTGGTGCCGGAGCGGCTGTACAAACCCTTCGCCATGGCGGTGCTGGTCGCGGTTGGGTGTATCGCGCTGTTCGGCTGAATGCCCCTCTTGCGCGCCCGCCCCCTCCCGCGCCAAATCACCCTTGCC
>JAPLOK010000088.1 GCA_026400775.1 Alphaproteobacteria bacterium
AGCATCGCGGTCCGCGCGCCATCATCGGCCAGCACCTCGGTGAGCAGTTCGGGCAGCGTCATCCGGCCGCGCCGCACGGCATCGCTCAGCGTATAGGCCAGGAAGGAATGGGGCTCGGTGCGTTGGAAGAAGGCGGCGATCTGCTCCAGCATCTTCAAGGCCTGCTCGCGCCCCGCCGGGCCGCCGGCGGGCAGCGCGAAGCTGCCGCCAGCCGTGGCCACCGGCGCATCGCCGCCGGCCGGTGCCGTCTCGGCTTCACCCTCCATGGCCGGTGCATCGGCTTCGCCGCCGAGCCGCTGCGCGACCTCCACCAGCCGGTCCAGCACCTCGGCGACGCGGCGCGTGGGCGGTGCGTCGTAGCCGAACCTCGCGTCGATTTGATCCTGGAATTCCTGCCAGGCGGCGCGCGCCTCGGTGGCGTCCGCGATCAACCCGGCCAGGCCGCGACGATCGAACCGCGCCTCGGTTTCCAGTGTCTCCAGCGGCAGGATGCCCTGGGCGTAGCGTTGCTCGCGCCGTGTCTCGTCGGCGATCGCGGCGGTTTCGAGCGCGGCCTCGTAGCGATACAGGCTGACCACTTCGCCGCTTGGCCGGCGGTACAGCGTGGTGCGGCGCAGCGCCTGCATCACCGTGCCATCCGCCTCGCCACCGGCGAGCCCGCCCAGCGGTGAGGAGCGCGTTTCCAACCCGTCCTCATCGGGCTGCGGGAAGCCTGCATCCCAGAAATTCGTGAGCAGCGCGGACATCACCCGCGCGCCGGCGGACAGGCCGGCCAGGCCATCCTGGCGGGCCAGAGCCTCGGTCAGCCATGCGGCGATTTCGAAATCCTTGGTCGAGCCGGTCAGCGCCTCGGTCGCGAGGCGCCGCACGATGCGCCAGCCATCGGCCACACCGCCCTCGCGGTCCTCCTCGCTGTCGCGGGCGCGTTCTTCGGCCCGTGCATCGGCCCGCGCATCGCGCAGCCGCTGATAGACGGAGGTCGGCGAGTAATCCTGGCGCAGATCCCCGCCCACGCCATCGCCCGTCTCCAGCGGCGTGATCAGCGCATCGATGTCCACATCAGTGCTCATCGCGATTCCCAGCCTGTCTATCCATCCCGCGCCCAACGCTACACCATAATCATCGAGCGTTACTATCGCCGCGATCGGGCATGTTCACTGGACATGGGGTGATGCCGAACACTAGCCTTGCATCGTCCATTCAATTTCGCGGGGAGCGACAGGAATTCATGGTGGCCATCGATCTCAAATCGCTTGTCTCCCGCCTGACGGAGGTTGCGCGCAAGCAGTTCGAAGCAGCGCTTGGGCTGACGGTGTCGCGCAGCCACTACAATGTCGAGATCGAGCATGTGCTCGCCAAGCTGATCGAGGCACCAGCCTCCGATGTCTCGGTGCTGCTGCGCCAGGGAGGCATCGATGCCGGCCGCGTGCTGACCGAATTGACGCGCGCGCTGGACAAGATGCGGACCGGCAATGCGCGCGCGCCCGGCCTCTCCCCGGACATCATCGCCTGGCTGCGCGAGGCCTGGCTGCTGGCCAGCCTGGAGAGCAACCAGGGCCGCATCCGTTCGGGCCATATGCTGGCGGCGCTGCTGGCCGATGAGGGGTTGTCGCGCACCGTCAAGGACAGCGCGCCGAGCCTGCTGAACCTGCCGGTGGACCCGATCCGCAAGAACCTGGACGCGCTGACCAAGGACAGCGAAGAGGCCGCGCAGGCCGCGAT
>JAPLOK010000435.1 GCA_026400775.1 Alphaproteobacteria bacterium
CGAGCGCGCTACATGACGCTGGAAACCATCAGCAGCATCAGCGACAATCCCACCGTCAGCTTGCCAGCAGTGGCAGCCTGATACGGCGGCTCAACCCGCCAGGGATCAACGCGATCCTACACCACGCAATGGGACACGATCTCTCGTCGATCAGCCCTGGCGCATCATCTCCATCGGCATGCGCGACTGGGCGCATCGGTACTGATCAGTGGGAATTGGTATCAATGCTTCCCCGCTTCATCGAAGTGCCGCTTTGTGGTCATGAAGGCCGAGATGCTTCCGAAGACCAGAAGCGCGAAACCAAAGAATTGTAGATAATCATGCGCCAAACCCAGCGTGACCAACCCGATGACGGCGACCAGCGCATAGACAAATGTAAACAAATACTTCGCTCCACTCATGGCGTCTTATCCTTCCTTGATTGTATCGGCTCATCGAACAGGATGCGCGCGGCGGCGCCATCCAGGTCATCATATTGCCGGCTGCGCAGGGCCCATAAAAAACCGGCAAGGCCCAGCAACCCCATCAACAATGCGAGCGGCACGAGCAAAATCAGCGCATCCATCAGCCCCGCCCCGCGCGCAGCGCGTTCAAGATGACTATCAGCGAGGATGATGCCATCACCGCCGCCGCGACCAGCGGGGTGACTAGCCCGGCCACAGCCATCGGCACGGCGATGATGTTGTAGGCAAAGCTGAAGGCGATGTTCTGCCGCGCGATCCGTTGCGCGCGCCGCGCGAAACCCACCGCCGCCGGGATCGGCCGCAACCCATCCGCGGTCAGCACGATATCGGCGTTGGATTGCGCGAGATCCGTGCTGCCAGCGGGTGCGGCCGAGACATGCGCCGCGGCCAGCGCGGCCACATCATTCATGCCATCGCCCAGCATCAATACGCGGTGTCCCTCGCCCTGCAATTGCCGGATATGCGCGAGTTTGCCTTCTGGTGAAACACCGGCGCACCAAGCCTCGATGCCAAGCTCGCATGCAGCCCGTGCCACCGCCGGTGCCGCGTCGCCCGAGACTATTTCGGTCGTCAGGCCCTGCCCCTGCAACGCAGTGACAGCGGCCTGCGCATCATCGCGCAGCGCATCGGCGAAGGCGAAGTGGACGGGCGCATGACCCGCGCGGACGAACCACAACGACATCGGTTCCGCTGGCGCCGCGACGCCGGCGAAACGCGCCGAACCCAGCCGAGCTTCGCCCGCCTCGACGCCCTGCCCCGGTACCTCGCGCGGCCCGGCGACCAAAGCCGCATCGGGGCACGCCGCATGCAGCGCGCGTGACAGCGGGTGGCGGCTCGCGGCGGCAAGCCCGGCGGCGGCGCGCAAATCATCGGCGGTCCAATCGCCGGGCAGCAGGCGCGGGCGCCCTTCTGTCAGCGTACCGGTCTTGTCCAGCACGGCATGGTCGGCACTTGCCAGGCGCTCCAGCGCTTCGGGGCGCGCCAGCAAGACGCCGCGGCGGAACAAGGCGCCAGCGGTCACCACCTGCACCGCGGGCACCGCGATCGCGAGACCGCAGGGGCAGGTCACGATCAGCGCGGCGACGGCGGGCACCAGCGCCGCCTGCCACTCCAGCCCACCGATCAGCCACCAGCCCAGGAAGGTCGCGATCGCGATGAGATGCGCGATCGGCACATAGATTCGCGCAGCACGATCTGCGAGGCCCATGGTGCGGGACTTCGCCTGTTCCGCCTGCTCCAGCAGCCGCGCCATCTGCGCCAGTGACCCATCGGCCAGCCGCGCCATGACGCGCGCAACGAAGGGCGCGCCCATATTGACCGCGCCGGCGGGCAAGGAGTCGCCACGCAGATAGCCGCGCGGCAGGCTCTCGCCGGTTGTGGCAGCGGTGTCGAGCAGCGCGGTCGCGTCCTCCAGCAGCGCATCCAGGCCCAGGCGCTCGCCGGTCGCGACCAGTACGCGATCGCCCACCAGCACGGATTCCAGCGACACGGGTGCCGCGCTGTTGTCCTCGCGCAGCAGCATGGCCTGCCCCTGCTGCATGGCGATCAATTCCGCGCCCGCCTGGCGCGCGCGGCGCTTGCCGGCATGGTTCAGCACCCGGCCCGCCAGCAGCAACGCGAGCAAGGCGGTGGCGCCGTCGAACCAGGTGTATTCGGCGTTGCGCAAAGTCTCACTGACCGACATGACGCAGGTCGCGATCACGCCCAGCGACACCGCCATGTCCATGTTCACGCGGCCAGCGCGCAGCGCCTGCCAGGCGCTGCGATAGAAGGGCATGCCCGCCACGAGCACCACCGGCAGTGCCACCAGCATGGCCAGCCAATGCATCGCAGCCCGCGTGGACTCGCCCATATCCTGCCCGACCCAGACGGCGACCGAGACCAGCATCACATTCATGCTGCCGAAGGCGGCGATGCCGAGCGCGCGGGTGAGTTCGCGCCCCTCAGCGTCATCGGCCATGCGCATGCAGGCCGGCGACCAGGGTGCTACGCGGAACCCGATGCCGGCCAGCAGATGCGCGAAGTCATTGGCGCGCGTGGCGCCGCCGCGCCAGCGCAGGGTCAGCCGCCTCGCGGTCAGCGAGACGCGCGCGCAGAGCACATCAGGCTCGCGCGCCAGCGCGTTCTCCACCAACCAAACGCAGGCGCCGCAGCTCAGGCCCGACAGCAGAAGATCGAGCCGCCATGTGCCGTCGCGCAAGTCTTCTGCACGCGCGGAGAGATCGACGGGCGCCGCTTCGGGCGGCCGCAAAGCCCCGGCGGCACCCGCGCAGCGCGCATAGAACGCCTCCAGCCCCAGGCCCGACACCAGCGCATGCGCCGCCTCGCAGCCATGGCAGCAGAAACGCTCCGTCCCCGCCGGCAGGGGTGCGGCGCAATGCGCGCAGGCGGTGGCGGTCTGCGCGGGTGGTGCCGTACTGATGCGCCCGATGACACTCATCGCGCGACGACGCGCCTGCGGATGTCGAGCCTGCCCGCCGCGCCCTGCAAGGTCAGCCGCGCTTCCCATTGCCCAGCAGGAAGGTTCACCACCTCCGCCGTGAAGCGGCCGGGGCCATACTCCTGAAAATGCAGCGGCACCGCCTCGCGGTTCAGCGGCCGGTGCAGCGCACCCAGCAACTCGCCATGCACCGGCGCATTCTGCGGGTCGCGGATTTCAACGGAAACGATGCCGCCTTGCAGTGTCACGCGCGACTGCCAGCCCAGCGCATCCTGGCGCGCGGCCTCGGCCAGCACGTCGTTATAGGTGCGGCCGCGATCATAGGCGCGCGGGGTGGAAACGCCGGTGAAGGTGGAGAGCGCGAACCACACCATCACTGCATTGACCACGACGACGAGCATCATGCCGCCGACAAAAACCCATGGAATCCAACGCGAGCGCGTGGGATCGTAGTTCATGGCCGGCCTCCGGGTGAGAGAAATACGCTGCTGGTGCTCAACACCTGGCGGCCCGCTCCATCCAGCAGGCGGAAGGTGACGGGCATGCTCTGCGGCAGCACCGCGCCCGAGGGTGCGGTGACCAGCACGCGCCATTCGGTCAGGCCGTCGGGGCGGGTGGTCAGCAGCGGGTGGCCGGCCGCATCGGCCTGCGCGCTCTGCGCCACCAGCCGCGCGCCGGGCAGGCCGTCGAGGACCAGCGCATAACCTTCGATCTCGCGCGTCTTGTTGGCGAGCTTGAGCGTATAGGCATTGCGGATCGCGCCATCGGAGAGCGTGACATAGAGCGGCGCGCGGTCGCGCAGCACGGCCAGCGTGTGCATGTCGCGCAGTATGAAGGCGCCCAGCATCACCAGCGCCACCGCGACGAGCACGGCGCTGTACAGGATGGTCCGTGGGCGGATCATCTTCGGCACATGCCGCACCGCCATGCCGGCCTCGAGCCTGGCCTTGCACGGCGTCATGCCGCGCGTGGCGGCTTCACTCGCGGCGATATTGGCCAGTGTCTCGAAGGCGATCAGCCCTTGCGGGCGGTCGAGCTTCTTCATCACATCGTTGCAGGCATCCACGCAGAGGCCGCAGCCGATGCACTCCAGCTGCTGGCCGTCGCGGATGTCGATGCCGGTCGGACAGACATGGACGCAGGCGCGGCAATCGACGCAATCGCCCACACCCTCAGCCTTCAACTTGCCGCGCGGCTCACCGCGCCAGCCGCGGTAGGAGACGACGAGCGACTGATTGTCCAGCATCGCCGCCTGGAAGCGCGGCCAGGGGCACATATAGGTGCAGACCTGCTCGCGCGCGAAACCCGCCAGCACATAGGTGGTCAACGCGAAGAGGCCGAAGAAGAAATAGACCTTCGCGGTGGCATCGCCGGTCAGGATGTCCAGCGTCACGGTCGGTGCGTCGTTGAAGTACATGATCCAGGCGCCACCGGTCGCGGCCGCGATCGCCAGCCATGCCGCATGCGTCGCCGCTTTCAACGCGGCCTTGCGGCCGGACATGGGCTGCGCGTCCAGCTTGATGCGCGTATTGCGGTCGCCCTGGATCGCGCGTTCGACCCACATGAACAGGTCGGTCCAGACCGTCTGCGGACAGGTGAAGCCGCACCAGACGCGGCCGAACAGCGAGGTCACGGCGAACAGCCCGATCGCGGCCAGCACCAGGATTCCGGTGAGGAAATACACCTCCTGCGGCCAGAGCTCGATCCAGAAGAAGTAGAGCCGGCCATGGCCCATATCGACCAGAACAGCCTGGTCAGGCGCGCCCGGACCACGGTCCCAGCGCAGCCATGGCACGATGTAGTACAGCCCCAGCAACGCCATCAGCACCGCCCATTTGAAGCGCCGCACCGGCCCGTTGACCGAGCGCGGATGCACCTTGCGATGCGCGGCATAGAGGCTCGGCGGCGCGGCTGGGCTGGTGCCGATATGCGACATGGCGCGTCAGCGGCCCCCGCCCAGGCTGTGCACATAGACCGCCAGCATGTTCACCAGCGCCGGGTCCAGGCGCTGGGCGAAGGCGGGCATCACGCCCATCTGCGGGTTGGCGATGTAGGCGGCGATGCCGGCGCGATCGGAGGCGTGCAGCCAGACGCGGTCGGAAAGGTTGGGCGCGCCGACATCGGTGTTGCCCTCGCCGCGTTCACCATGGCAGCTGGCGCAGTTCTCGGCATAGAGCGCCGCACCGCGCGCGGCCATCGCGGCATCGGTGCTGCGATGGCCCAGGCCCAACACATGCTCGGCCACGTCGGTGATCTGGGCGCGGGTCAGCACGCCATCGACGCCGAAGCGCGGCATCATCGAGACGCGTGCCTCATCACTGTCCTGGTTGCGGATGCCATGGTTGATGGTCAGGTGGATGGCGGCCAGGTCGCCGCCCCAGATCCATTCGTCATCGGCCAGTGAAGGGTAGCCGCCGCGCGCGCCCTGCCCGCCGGCGCCATGGCAAGCGGCGCAGTTATTGGCGAAGACCGCGCGGCCACCGGCGATGGCATAAGCGCGCAGTTCGGGGTTGGCCGCGATCTGCTCCGGCGTGGCGCTGCGCAGGCGGGCCAGCATGGGTTCGGTGCGCGCGCGCGCCGTTTCCATCTCGCCAGTGATGGCGCCGCGGGCGGTCCAGCCGGTGATGCCGGTCCAGCCCTGCACCGGGATCGCGGGGTAGAGCACCACCCAGACCAGCGCGAAGACGCAGCACGCATAGAAAGTGTAAAGCCACCAGGTAGGCAGCGGCGTGTTGAGTTCCTTTAGGCCATCCCATTCATGGCCGGTGGTGTCGGTGCCGGTGATGGCATCCTTTTCGATCTTGGTCGGCATGTCAGCGGGCCTCATCGCGGAAGGGGATTTCGGCGTGCTTCTGCAAGGCCGCGCGCTTCGAGGGCCGCAGCGCCCACACCAGAATCCCGGTGAACAGAACGAAGAACCAGACCACCCACATGGTGGAGAACAGCCACTGGTACACATGGTGGAGAACAGCCACTGGTACTCGCGGAGCGTGTCCATGATCGGCCCTCCCCTATTGCTGGCGAAGCTGCTCAGGCGTCACGTCGCGGAAATTCACGAGCGTACCGAGCATCTGCAGATAGGCGACCAGCGCGTCCATTTCCGTTACGTCGCGGGCATTGCCGTCGAATGCCGACTGGCGGACCCTCGGATAGCGGGCCGTCAAGCCGCTGCCGTCAGCGTCCGGGTTGGCCTGGGCGCGAAGATCAGCCATGGCATTCGTGATCATCTCATCGGTATAGGGAACGCCGAGCGCGCGTTGCGTGCGCAGCGAGGCCTGCACTCGCGTGGTGTCGAGCGCGCGATCGAGGAAGGCGTAGGGCGGCATGATGCTCTCGGGCACCAGGGCGCGCGGGCTGCGCAAATGCTGCGCCTGCCAGTCATCGGAATAACGGCCACCCACGCGCGCGAGATCGGGCCCAGAGCGCTTGGAACCCCATTGGAAGGGCCGGTCATACATGGATTCCGCGGCCAGGCTGTAATGGCCGTAGCGTTCATGCTCGTCGCGGAAGGGGCGCACCATCTGGCTGTGGCAGACATAGCAGCCCTCGCGCACATAGATGTCGCGGCCCATCAGTTCGAGCGGCGTGTAGGGGCGTATGCCCTGCACACGTTCGATGGTGGATTCCACGGTGAAGAGCGGCACGATCTGCGCGAGGCCGCCGATGGATACCGTGATCAGTGAGAGCACACCGAGGAGAAGCACGTTCTTCTCGATGATGGCGTGGGAGAAGCGCTTGAACATCGCGTTGCTTCCTTATTCCGCGGCTTGCGCGATGGCGCCGGGCGACACGCGCGCAGGCTCCAGCACCGGTGCGGCGGTGACGGTTTTCCAAAGGTTGTAGGCCATGATCAGGGCGCCGCTGAGGTACAGCACGCCGCCCAGGAACCGGATCACGTAGTAGGGGTGCATCGCGGCGACGGTCTCGATGAAGCTGTATTGCAGGAAGCCCATCTCGTCATAGGCGCGCCACATCAGGCCCTGCATGATGCCCGAAACCCACATTGCGGTGATGTAGAGAACGATGCCGAGCGTCGCGACCCAGAAGTGCCAGGCGACCAGACGTTCGGAGTAGAGCGAGCGCTTGCCCCAGAGCACCGGGAACAGCCAATACAGCGCGCCGAAGGTGATGAAGCCGACCCAGCCCATGGCGCCCGAATGCACATGGCCGATCGTCCAGTCGGTGTAGTGCGACAGCGCGTTCACCGCCTTGATGGACATCACCGGCCCCTCGAAGGTGGACATGCCGTAGAAGCCGACTGCCGTGACCGAGAAACGCAGGCCCGGATTGGTGCGCAGCTTGTCCCACGCACCCGACAGCGTCATCACGCCGTTGATCATGCCGCCCCAGCTCGGCATCCAGAGCATGATGGAAAACACCATGCCCAGCGTCTGCGCCCAGTCGGGCAGCGCGGTGTAGTGCAGGTGGTGCGGACCGGCCCAGATGTAGAGGAAGATCAGCGACCAGAAATGCACGATCGACAGGCGGTAGGAATAGACCGGGCGCTCGGCCTGCTTGGGGATGAAGTAGTACATCATCCCCAGGAAGCCCGCGGTCAGGAAGAAGCCCACCGCGTTGTGGCCATACCACCACTGGATCATCGCATCCTGCACGCCAGCGGCCAGGCCGTAGGATTTGCCTGAACCATCGCCCACCGGCAGCGCCAGGTTGTTGACGATATGCAGCATGGCAACGGTGATGATGAAGGCGAGGAAGAACCAATTCGCGACGTAGATGTGTGGCTCCTCGCGCCGGATCAGCGTGCCGCCGAAGGCGATCAGGTAGAACACCCAGACCACCGTCAGCCACAAATCCACATACCATTCGGGCTCGGCATATTCCTTGCCCTGCGTGACGCCGAGCACGTAACCCAGTGCCGCGGTCACGATCACGAACTGGTAACCCCAGAACAGGAACCAGCCCATGTCATCGCCGCCGAACAGCCGCGCGCGGCAGGTGCGCTGCACGATGTAGAGCGAGGTGCAAAGCAACGCATTGCCACCGAAGGCGAAGATCACCGCACTGGTGTGCACCGGGCGCAACCGGCCGAAGGTGGTCCATTCCAGGTCCAGGTTCAGCAGCGGCCAGGCCAGCTGCGAGGCGATGACCACGCCCACCAGAAAACCGACGACGCCCCAGAACATGGTGGCGATGGCGAAGGCCTTGATCGGTCCTTCAACGTAAGTGATGTCGCGCGATGCCATGCGCCAATCTCCTCAACCTGGCGTCACGGAACGATATGAAGAGGCTTCAGTCGTTGACCTGGATCAACTCGCTCATGAACCGCGGTCCACTACTCTGCGGCATCAGCAGGAGGAGGCCGGCGATGATGACCGAGACACAGCAGGCGCCCGCGCGCCCGCGCTTTCGCGTGCGCAAGGTGGCGACCGACCGGCCATGGATGTGGCTGGCGGCAGGCTGGCAGGACATGCGCGCCTATCCGTACATCAGCGGCGCCTATGGCGCGGCTTTGGCGATCTTCGGCTGGTTCGTGCTGCTGCTGATGTTCGAATTCGGCCTGACCTGGGCGATCCTGCCGACGGTGGCGGGCTTCCTGATCGTCTCGCCGCTGCTGGGCGCGGGACTGTACGAGGTCTCGCGCAAGCGCGCCCTGGGCGAGCCGGTGACGCTGCACGACGCGCTGTATGGTTTCAGACGCAACTGCACGCAGATCGCGATGATCGGCGCGGTGCTGGTGGTGATCAACCTGATCTGGATCCGCATCGCTGGCCTGATCTTCGCGCTGTTCTTCGGGCTGAACTTCACGCCGTCACTGGCCGATCTGCCGGTCCGGATGCTGCAGTCGGAGAACCTGCCGGGCTTCCTGCTGGTGGGCACGGGCTTCGGCTTCGTGCTGGCGAGTGCCACCTTCGCGGCCTGTGTGGTCTCCATCCCGATGCTGGTGGACTGCGAAGTCAGCTTCCTGGAGGCGGTCACCGTCTCGATCCAGGCGGTGGTGGAGAATCCGCGCGCAATGGCGCTGTGGGCGGGGCTGATCGTGTTGTTCACCGGGCTCGCGCTGGTGCCCTTCTTCCTGGGGCTGGTGATCGCGATGCCGTTGATCGGGCATGCGACATGGCATGCCTACCGGGACCTGGTGGTCGAAGCGTAGCTGCGAAGACGCGCCGTTGGCGTGACGCGCGCACTGCGGGCCGCATCCACGGTGAGCACAGGGTTCCGGCGGAACACCCGCCCCTGACAAGACAAGGGACACAGCCAGTGGCCTGGCGGCCCCCGGCAGTGTCTCCTGTGAGTTGGCCCCGCCGCTCCGCGAGGAGCGGCGGGGATCATGCGGTTCAGGCGAAGGTGATGTCGCCCAGACCGAAGCCCGCGATTGAGCTGGAATTCCCGAAGGACACCACACGGAAGTCCACCGTGCCGTCGCCGTTCTCATCGAAGTACAGTGTGGCGATGGTACCCGGCACGAGAGCCGTTGCCGACGAATAGTAGTCGATCACGAAGGTCGGCGTAACCCCGTCCGCACCTGCGTAGTTGCCCACGTCGTCAAGGTCATCGTCCACCAACTCCGCCGACGATATACCAATCTGCAACAACAGCAGCACGTCATCGGCGACGCTGAACTCACTGATCACATCCTCACTGCCCGCGAGGCCCGGCGTGCCGAGGTCCGCGAATTCCGCGGTGCCGTTCCATCGGAAGGTGTCGAGGCCGGCGCCACCGCTCATGGTGTCGGCGCCATTGCCACCGACCAGCAGGTCATTGCCCGCGCCGCCATTCATTCTCTCGGTGCCGTCGCCACCCATGAGGGTGTCGTTGCCGCCGAGGCCGGTCAACTGGTCATTGCCCTCGCCACCAACCAGCATGTTGGCATTGTTGTTGCCGGTCAGGTTGTCGCGGAAGGCGGTACCCAGAACGTCACGGAAGGTATTCAGCGTGATCGAGTCGACATTGCCGAAGGTGTCGGTGGCAATGCCGGTGTTCAGGTTCACCGTGGCCCGGAAGGTGGTGGTGTCCACGGTGCCGGTCTCGGCGCCATAATCCAGCGTGTTGGTACCAAGGCCGCCGTTGAGCGTGTCATTGCCGGCACCGCCGGTGATCACGTCATTGTCGGCACCGCCATCGATGCTGTCCCTGCCGGCACCGCCGTTCAGGGTGTCATTGCCGGCATTGCCCACTAGCGTGTCGTTGCCGCCGCCGCCGTTGATGCTCTGCGCATCGTCGCCGCCGATGATGCTGTTAGCGCCATCATTGCCGGTGATCGACAGGATGCCCGCCAGCGCCGAGGCATTGACGTTCACCGCCGCCGTGCCGGTGAAGACCGCGTTGCCCGACAGATCGGTCCCCGCGATCTGGATATGCTCGATGCCGGTGACATTGGTCGCATCCAGCAGGATAGAGCCGACGGCGACATCATTCACCCGGAAGGTGTCGATGTCGTCACCGCCGCTGACGGTCTCCGCCGCGCTGTATTCGGAAGGCGAGATGAAGAAGACGTCATTGCCCGCACCGCCAACTAGGCTGTCCACGCCGGCCTGGCCGGCGATCAGGTCATCGCCCGCGCCGCCCAGGATGGTGTCGTTGCCGGCACCACCAGTGAAGGAGTCGGCCCCGGCATTGCCGGTGAACGTCACCCCGGAACTGCCTTCGACCCACATGCGGTCATTGCCCGCGGCACCTTCCAGCGTGGCGCCGCCGCTCACGTTCAGCAGGCCATTGGCAGAAGGCTGGCTCGACTCCAGGCCGCCGGCCTGGATTGCACCGCTGTGCACCGTGTTGCCCGACACCTGCAGGCCGGTGAAGGTCACGGGGCCATTGGCGGCCGTGTCATGCAGGTCGCGCGCACCAACGGCGATCAGCGTCGCCGTGATGGTGTTGCCGGTCACGGCCACATCCATCGTCGTGCCAGGCGCCACCGGCGCGACACCTCCAGTGTTCAGGCGAACACCGATGAACGCGTCGTAGATCGTGTTGCCCGTGATATCCAGGTTGACGATGCTGCGCTGGCTCAGCCCGATGATGGCCGAGGTGACGCCAGAGATCGTGTTGCCCGAGATGCTCAAATTCTCGGTCGTGCGTTCCGACATGCCGACCTGCATGCCCCAGGGCGCGGCCGCATTCGCCACAGTGAGGTCGACGAAGCTCGTGACACCCATGTTGACGGTGTTGCCGCTGACAGTGCCGCCCTGGATACCGTCGAGGTTGATGCCGCGACGGCCGCTATGTGCCGCCAAGTCATGCTCCACCGTGTTGCCGGTCAGCGTCAGGCCGGTCACGTTGAACAGAACCATGCCGGTCATGTTGTTGCCGGCGATGTCACGGACATAGTTGTCCGTGATGGTCCAGTTGTCGCTGCCGATGCCGCCGCCGGTGCCGAACCCAAACAGGATGCCCGAACCGGTCGTGTTCTCGATCAGGTTGTTGCGGATGGTCAGGTTGTCATGGACCGAGCGCGACCCAGCGCCAGTGATGGCATTGGTCGCGCCGGTGATGCGCATGCCATCGATGGTCACGCCATCGGCCGCCACCACGAAGGTGCCGGAGAGCGTGCTCTCCGTCGGGCGCGAACCGGTCCCGGCGGTGCCGGCATTGGCACCCAGGATGGTCACGGCCTTGTTCACCGTTACCGAGCCTTCGGCATAGGTGCCGGATGCCACGATGATGGTGTCGCCATCTGCGGCAGCGGCAATCGCCGCCGCGATGGTCGCGAAGCCGCCATTGCCCACCAGCAGGAACTTGCCGGCTTCGGCGCCGTCCACGATCTCGATGGTGTTCAGCGTGTCGGTGCCCTCGGCGCCGGCATTGATGGACCAGCCGGCCTGCACGCCAACAACCAGCGGGTTCGTGTCGGTGGACACGGCCACGATGTTGCTGACCGAGATGCCGCCGGTGTAGCTGGCGGTGTCATCGCCGGTGCCGCCGATCAAGGCGTCGGCGTCATTGCCACCAACCAGGATGTCGTTGTCGGCACCGCCATCCAACGTATCTGCACCCACACCGCCCATCAGGCTGTCATTGCCGGCGCTGCCATTCAGCACGTCGTTCCCGTCCGCACCGGACATGGTGTCATGGCCGGCATTACCCGTCAGCTCATCCACACCCGCCGTGCCGGTGATGCTGTCACCGGCCGCATTGGTGCCACCCCGCAGCACCATCGTGTCGGTCGCGGTGTTGGAAGTCGCGCCGAGATCGATATTGGTCACCTGGCCCGACACGTTCTGGAGGTTGAAGTCCGTGTTGGTGTTGGTGAAGGTGTTGTGCGAGATGCCGGTGTAGCTGCTGCCCGTCGGCGAACCGATCGAGATGCCGGAGCCGCTATCGGTGAAGCTGTTCGCGTTGCCCGCACTGCCACCGATGGTGTGGGTAGCGTTGTTATAGCCATCCAGGTTCAGACCGGTGCGCACATTGTCGAAGGTGTTGCCGGTGACGGTTAGCGAGGCTGCGGAGCCGTCGGACCACACGCCCGTGCGCCAGTTCGCGTCGTCCAACTTGTCGCCGGAACCCTGCTGCGCACCGCCAAACAGGTTGTCGTCGATCACGAGGTTACCCGAATAGGCCGTGCCCACCTGGATGCCGCGCGCCGCGGGGCGGCCATTCGCGACGTTGGAGTAGAACTGGCTGTTCTCCACCGTCACATTCGCGCCGCCGGTAATGTCCAGCGCCACATAGGCCGTTTGCGCCGGCCCCGTGTAGCGGAACATCAGCCCGTCGATCACCGCCGCGCCCGAGGCGACATTGATCACCGAAGCCGAGGTGATCTGCGTCTCACCCGAACGCGCGGCCGCGCCATCCACGCCTGCATTGAAGCCGCGGATGCTCACAGCCTTGTCCAGCGTGAAGCCGGCCCAGCTGCCCGATGCCACCAGGATGGTGTCGCCCGCAGCCGCCGCCGTGATGGCCGCGTTGATGCTGGCGAAGCCGCCGCCGCCCACCAGCAGCGTGCGTGCACCGCCCGCGCCGTTGGCGTCGACGAACTCCACATTGGTCAGCGTGTCCGTGCCCTCGCTGGCCGAAACCACCTGCCAGCCGTCGGCCGTCCAGGTGATGGAGCTGACAGCGTCGGTGTAGAGCGCGGTGTCAACATCATCGCCGCCGTTCAACGCGTCGTTACCCGCGCCGCCGGTCAGCGTGTCGGTCCCGGCATCGCCATTGAGCATGTCGGCCCCGGCGTCGCCCAGCAGGATGTCATTGCCAGCGCCGCCCATCAGGCTGTCGGCATCGGCACCGCCATCGATGCTGTCTTGTCCGTCACCACCATCAATGGTGTCGTTGCCGGCATTGCCGTTCAGCGTCGCATTGCCGCCATTGGCCACGAAGACATCGGCAAACACCGTGCCCGTGACCGCGACATCGCCCGACGGATAGATGGTCACCGCATCGGGCGGCGCCGCCGAGAAGCTGTTGCTGCCCAGGATCTGCGTCAGCACATTGGTGTTCACCGCGGCGCCCACGCCGATATGCTCGACCGTCTCCGGCACTTCGGTGAAGCTGTTGCCGCTGACCGTCAGGCCCGCCGGATCATCCATCGACATGCCGACGAAATTGCCGTCGAACACATTGCCCGAGACGGTGCCGGTGGTGCCTGGATTCAGATAGGCGCCCGTCGCCCAGCCCTCCATCCGGTTGGTCGTCAGGGTCAGGCCCGTCACGCCACCCGTGCTGGTGACCACGGCGCGATACGCATCGCCATCCACCGTTCCCGAGCGGACAAACACCGTGTTGGTGATGGTCGCGTTGTCGGCGGCGGCGGTCAGGATGATGCCGCCGGTTTCATTGCCCGGGACATCCAGCCCCTCATTGATCCGCAGCCCGTCGATGGTGACATTCGCCGCGTTGATCGTCAGGCGCGTGAAGATGGATTCCGCCACGCGCAGGCCATTGCCGGCGGTGCCGCCATTGGCGCCGATGATGGTGACCGAACGATCAATGACCACATCGGCTGCGTCATACTCGCCAGGCGCCAGCAGGATGGTGTCTCCCGCGGCGGCCTCACCATTGGCGGAATTGCCGTCGAAGAGTTGCGCCAGGCTGCCGAAGCTGCCGCCTGGGCTGACCAGCAATGCGCGGGTACCGCCCAGGCCGGTCACGATCTCCGTGCTGGCCAGGGTGTCGGTGCCTTCGTCACCGCCGGTCGTCAGCGTCCAGCGGTTGTTCACGTTATCCCACGCGAACAGGCTGGCGGTCAGCGTGGTCGCCGCGTAGTGGGCGGTGTCCAGGCCGCTGCCGCCGATCAGCGCGTCATTGCCCGCGCCGCCGGTCAGCGTGTCGTTGCCACCATTGCCGGTCAGGCTGTTGTCGCCGCCATTGCCGGTCAGGGCATTGGCGCCGTCATTGCCGAACACCGCGATGTTCTGCGTGGCCAGCATGGCCGAGGCATCGATGCTGTTAGCCTGTGTGCCGGTGGCCAGGTAGTGCGGATGCGCGGTGACGATCCGCGCTTCCTCCACATTGGTCACGCCCGCGCGCAGCGTCAGCGTCAGGCCATCCGTATTGGTGGCGAATTGGATAACATCGGTGCCGGTGCCGCCATCGATCACCTCGCTCCCGCCATGATGCGCGGGGTCGGTGATGCGGATGCGGTCATCGCCGCCACCGGCATTGATGACGTCGATGCCGCCACGACCGTCGATCAGGTCATTGCCGCCGGTCCCGGTGATGCTGTCGGCCGAAGCCAAGCCTTGTGGCGAGGCAATCAGACCGCCAGGCGCGGTGTTGGTCAGCGTGGTGAAGCCCGTGGACAGGTCGAGGGTGCCGCCCACGCTGTCGAAGTTCAGCAGGCCCCAGGGGGCGCTGGCGTCCAGCGACACGTCGGTCGGCGTGAAGGCGATATCAGCCATGCGATAGACCGCAATCAGGTCATTCGCGTAGCTGCCGGTGATCGTCACATTGGTCAGGGTCAGCGACGCACCCGCGTCATAGGGACCGACGCCCACGGTGTCGCCGCCATCCTGCAAGCCGCGCATCTGGATCGCCTTCTGCGCGAAAGCGGCCGGCGAACCGATGGTCGTATCAGTGATGGTCAGCGACTTGTTGAAACCGAAGGCCAGGATGTCGCCGCGGCCATTGGCCGGGCTGTTGGTGGCACCGTTGCCGGTGAAGGCGCTGTTGCTGATGGTGATCGCGCCAATCGTATCGGTCAGCGTGGGCGTGCTGCCATTGCCGGCACGGAAATACGCGAAGCCGTTCAGGCCGGCATCCTCGATCTGGACATTGTCCAGCGTGACACTGCCGGCATAGGCGGTGCTGCTGGCCTCAACCTGCACGCCGTATTGGCGCACACCTTCCGCGTCCACCGTCACGTCCTTCAACGTGAAGGCGCCGTCCAACACGCCATCAACCAGCACCGTGCCGGTGATCACCACATCGGCGAGGGTGGTGCCCATGCCGTCGATGGTCAGATGCTTGCCGGTGACGGTGACATTGCCGGCATAGGTACCGGCCGCGACCAACACCTCATCTCCGGCCGCTGCGGCCGTGACCGCGTCCTGGATGCTGGTGGTGTTGGAATTGCCGCCGACCAGCCAGACCGCGTTGCCGCTCCCGAAGACCAGCTTCTCGACCTGGGTCAGCGTATCGACGCCGTCGGGACCGCTGACGATCCAGTTCGTGCCGTCATGCGTGACGGCATAAGCCGAGCGCGCGCCCGAGAAGGACGCGACGTCAGTGCCTACGCCGCCGTCGATCATGTCGTTGTTGTCGCCGCCCGTGAGGCTGTCCGAACCCGCGCCGCCCAACAAGCTGTCAGCACCGGCGTCGCCGGACAGGGTGTCACTCTCGGTCCCGCCATCGAGTGTATCGGCACCGGTTCCGCCGACCAGGCTGTCGGTGTCATTGCCGCCCAGCAGACTGTCATTGCCACCGCCGCCAATCAGGGTGTCGTTGCCAGTGCCGCCGTCCATTGTATCGTCACCGCCGAGGCCAGCCAGCGAGTCCGCGCCGCCCCGCCCCAGCATCCGATCAGCATAGGCCGTGCCGGTGAAGCTGTCCGCGCTGGCAAGGCCTTGCGGCGTCGCGATCACCGAGGGCACCGCCGGCACGATCCCGTCCGGCGAGGCCAGGTTGGAGGCCGACGAGAAGAAGTTCGTCAGGTCGATGCTACCGCCGACGCTGTCGAGGTTGATCGCCGCCCAAGGCTCCAGGCCCGGATTCGGATTGGCATTGACCGACCGCGTGACATTCACGCTGTTGTTGGTCCCGGTGAAGCTGGCGAACTCCGCGATGCGATAGAAGGCCAGCGCGTCATTACCATAGGCGCCGGTGACGGTCAGGTTGTTGATCGCCACGTGGCCCGCGCGGGCATATGGGCCCACGCCGGCCACATCACTACCATCCTGCACGCCACGCATCTGCAGCGCCTTATGCGCCCAGACACCGGGGCTGCCGATGGTCACATTGGTGACCGTCAGGTCGCCGTTGAAGCCGAACAGCAGGATGTCGCCGCGGCCGCCGCTCATTGTGTCGGTGTTGGCGTTGTTGGTGAAGCTGCTGTTGAGGAGGGAGACCGACTTCAGCGTATCGGTCAGCGTCGGCGTACTGCCATTGCCAGCCCGCGCATAGAAGACGCCGTTGCCCTGGGCATTGGCGATCGAGACGCCGTTCAACACCAGCGCGCTGGCACCGCCATCACTGGTCGTGATGTGCAAACCCGTGCTCTTGCCGGTCGCATCCACCGCCAGATCCGAGATGGTGAGGGTCGCAGCCTGCGTGCCGGCGCTGGTAAACTGGCCGACCAACGTCGTGCTGCCCGAACCCGCGCCATCGATGGTGATCGACTTGCCGCCAAGCGCCACATCCTCAATGTAGCTGCCTGCCTTCACACGCACGGCTTGGCCGTCAACCGCGGCCGTTACCGCGGCCTGGATGCTGCCGAAGGTGCCGATCAGCACATCGCTGACATTGAAGAGTTGCACCGACTGCGTGAGATCCAACGTGACGTCATCGAACGCCACGACCTCGATCCCGCTCAACGAGTCCGTGCCGAGCGAAGCCGTCTCCACCTGCGTGATGTCGGTGACAAAGCCGTTGCTGTCGGTCACCACGGTCAGTGTCGCGGCGCCGCGCGTCTCACCGATGAACTGTGCGATGTCCTTGCCGCCTTCACCGGCCAGGCTGTCATTGCCCGCGCCACCCGTCAGGCTGTCATTGCCCGCGCCGCCGGTCAGGCTGTTGGCGCCGGAGGTGCCGGTCAGCGCATCATTGCCCGCACCACCGACCAGATGCTGCACATTGGCCAGGGAACCGTTGAAGCCGGTGCCCGTGCCGCCAGCCGTCACCGTCACGCCGTTGTCGGCATTGTTCGCCGCGTAGCTCAAGGTATTGCCCGCGCCCGCCAGGGTCAGCGACACGGTTTCGATACCGGCCACATTGGCCGCTCCGGTCAGGGCATCGGCATTGGAGGAGAGTTCCACCACAGAACCAGCCACCGTGCGCACCAGAATGGTGCTGTCCGCACCACCCGTGACCGCCAGCACATCGTTGTCTGCACCACCATCGATCAAGCTGTCGCGGCCATCGCCGGCCGCGTAGTTGATCTGGTCCCAGCCGCTGCCCGTGTTGATGCTGTCGCTGCCCGAGCCGCCGACCGCCAGGTCGGATGCATTGCCGCCAGTCAGCGTGTCATTGCCGGCGCGGCCAGCCAGTAAATTGTTGCCCGTGGTGGTGCCGGTCAGCACATCGGCGCCGGAAAGGCCCTGCAGGATGCCAATCGGGTTGTTCGGCGCCGCGTTGGTCACAGTCACGCCGCTGGACAGGTCGACCGTGCCGCCAACCTTGTCGAAATTGATCGCGCCCCAGGGTGCGGTCACCGCGCCGCTGATATTGGTCGTATCCACCGACAGCGAAGCGTAGTTGTACACCGCAATCGCTTCGTTGCTGTAGGTGCCGTTCACGGTCACACCATTGAACGCGATGCTGCCGCCGGCGGCATAGACCGGCCCGGCGCTCTCGGTGCCGCGCAGCTGCATGGCCTTCAACGAACCGGGCGCCCCAGACAGGGTGACGTTGGTCAA
>JAPLOK010000333.1 GCA_026400775.1 Alphaproteobacteria bacterium
TACATCCCCATGCGATGCCAGCGGGCCAGCAATTCCGGCTCGCGCTTGGGCAATTCGCCACGCATGGGAAAGGGCGTGGCGGGCAGGAAGACCGTGCTGCGATAGTCACGGGCGGGTGCGTCGTTCATGGTGGTTCCGTGGGCGCTTGGCCCTGGCAGATCGTGGCGCGCGAGACGTCCCGGCCCCCTCAGGGGACCGGGCGGAGAATTCGAAGGCCGGGGCGCGCATGCATGCCGCAGATATGCTGGCGTTGCGGGGGTCTGGTCAAGGCTTGGCCCGGCGACGACGTCACGTAAACTTTACACGTTATGCGCGAATATCATCTGTTTGTTGTTTCAATGTTGAGACTTTCCCCGTAATTCTGGCCCAACCTGACCCTGGAGCCGAACCATGCGTCGCCTCACCCTTCTCGCTTTGCCCGTCCTGGCCGCCCTCCTCGTCGCCCCGGCCGAGGCGCGGAACGACCCGATGGTCTGCGTCGAAAACAACGGCACCTATGTGCTGCGGGTGATCGTGGAATCCCGGCCCTCACCCGGCCGCCCCTGGTCGCTGGAAGCCACCGAGCGCCTGAATGCCGGTGACCGCGCGCATTGCATCCGCGGCGCCCGCGGCGTGCGGCTGACGCTGGATGGCCATACCGGCGAACGCTGGGCGCGCGTCTGCCAGCATGCCTTCGAGCCGGTGAACAACCAGGCCATCGTGACCGCCCGCGGTACCACCTTCGAGCGCAACTGCCAGATCTGGTAGGGTTACGCGCCCAGCAGGCGCCGTGCCTCCGCCGCATCCGCCGCGATCTGCGCGGTCAATTCCGGCAGCCCCGCGAAGCGCTTCTCCTCGCGGATGAAGTGCAGCAGCGCGACCTCCACCGACTGGCCGTAAAGGTCGCCGCTGAAGTCAAACAGATGCGCCTCCACCCGGCTGACCGGGTCGCCGCCCAGCGTCGGCCGACGGCCGATATTGGCCACGCCGGGCACCTCGCGCCTGCCCTCCAGCCGCACCCGCACCGCATAGACGCCGCGCGCCGGTTCCAGATATCGGCCGAGTGGCACATTCGCGGTGGGAAAACCCAGCAGGCGGCCGCGCGCATCGCCATGCGCGACCACGCCGGTGATGGACCAGGGCCGGCCCAGCAAGGCGGCCGCGCGCGCCGTGTAGCCGCCCTGCAATTCGCGGCGGATCCGGGTGGAGCTGATCGCCCCCTCCGCATCGGCCAGATGCGGCACCACGGACAGCCCGATCCCCGCGCCCTCACACGCTTCGCGCAAAAAGCGCAGATCGCCGCCGCGCCGATGGCCGAAGGCGAAATCCGGCCCGCAGGCGATGTGTCGCGCACCCAGGCCGTGCAGCAGCACCTGGTCGAAGAAGGCCTGCGCTGGCATCGCGGCGAGTGCCGCATCGAAGGGCAGCGCGTAGCACAGCCGCGCGCCAGCCGCCGCCAGCGCCGCCGCCTTGGCGGGCAGCAGGGTCAGGCGGAAGGGCGGGTCATCGGGGCGGAAATGCTCGCGCGGATGCGGCTCGAAGGTCAGCGCAGCCAGGGCCAACTCGGGCCGCGCCTGGTGCGCGGCGGCCAGCACGGCGCGGTGGCCGGGATGCACCCCATCCATGTTGCCGAGCGCCACGGTCGCACCGCGCGCATCCTCTGGCAGCTCGCGCCAGCCCTCAAGAATCCTCACCCCTTCGGCCCCGCCGCCCAGCGATGCTCGGCGGTGGGTTGCCAACTGGCCAACATATCCAGCGCGGCATCGGGCGCATGCGCGCGGATGGCGATGTCACGATGCGGCGCGCGCAGGAAACCGCCATCAACCATGCGCTGCGACAGCGTGAAGAAGGCGTCCCAGTACCCGTCCTCGTCCAGATACACGATGCCCTTGCGGTGGAAGCCCAACTGGCTCCAGGACTGGATTTCGACCGCTTCCTCCAGCGTGCCAATGCCGCCCGGCAGCACCACGAAACCATCGGCCAGCGCGTTCATGCGCGCCTTGCGCGTGTGCATGTCGGGCACGACTTCCAGATGCTGGATGCCGGTGTGCTGCAGTTCGCGCTCCTGAAGGGCGATGGGGATGATGCCCCACACTTGCGCGCCCGCTTCCAGCGCCGCATCGGCCACCACGCCCATCAGCCCTGCATGGCCGCCGCCATAGACCAGGCCCAGGCCGCGTTGGCCGATCGCATGGCCCAAGGCGCGGGCGAGCGCGGCATGCGCCGGATCGCGCCCGATCGACGCGCCGCAGAACACGCAGACACGCTGCATGCGCGACTGATTCGGCCCTCCGCGGCCTTCGCCGCTCCGGTCATCAGGTGCGGGGGTCATCCGCGCGACGGCACCATCCCGGTGGCCTCGCCCTCGATCACCGGCTTGCCCTCCACCGTGCAGACGGTGTTCAGCGTGACGCGCTTCTTGGCTTCGTCCAGCGCCGTGATGGTCACGGTGGCTGTCACCGTATCGCCGATCTTGACCGGCGCGCGGAATTTCAGGTTCTGCCCGAGATAGATCGTGCCCTCGCCCGGCAGCCTGGTGCCCAGCACCGCCGAGATCAGCCCGGCCGAGAGCATCCCATGCGCGATGCGTTCCTTGAACATGCAAGCCGCGGCGACCTCCTTGTTGAGGTGCACCGGGTTGGTGTCGCCGCTGACGGCGGCGAACATCAGGATATCAGCCTCGGTGATGGTCTTGCCGAAGCTGGCGCTCTGGCCCAGCGAGAGGTCTTCGAGATGCATGGCACGCCCTGTTTCGAGAATATCTCGGTCTAATGCAGATGCGGCGGGAACGAAACCGCCGCCCGCGCGTTGTGTTGCGAACGATCACGGAAAACCCA
>JAPLOK010000391.1 GCA_026400775.1 Alphaproteobacteria bacterium
GCCGTTCACCGTCACATCATTGAACGAGACGCTGCCGCCGGCGGCATAGACCGGCCCGGCGCTCTCGGTGCCGCGCAGCTGCATGGCCTTCAACGAACCGGGCGCCCCAGACAGGGTGACGTTGGTCAACGTCACATCCCGATTGTAGCCGTAGAAGGACAGATTCATGCTGCCCAAAGGCCCGCCGACGCCATTGTCGGTGAAGTCGCTGTTGGACACCGTAATGCTGCCGATAGTGTCGGTCAGCATCGGGTTTGAAGTGCCATTGCCGGTACGGGTATAGGCGAGGCCATTGTTGATCGCGCCCGACACAGCGACATTGTCGACCACAAGCCCGGTGGTGAAGTCGGCGCCCGCCATGCCGACGTTGATGCCCCAGCCCTTCCCCGAGGCATTGATGGCCATGTCCTGCACGGTGATCACCTGCCCGGCCGCCAGCGTGCCAGTGAAGGTGATGGAACCGATCAGCGTGGTCGCGCCCGGGCCCGTCTTGCCAGAACCATCAATGGTGATGGCCTTGCCGTTGACCACCACGTCCTCGGTCAGGGTGGTGCCGGTGATCTTGACGATGTTGCCGCACACCGCGGCATTCACCGCCGCCTGGATGGTGCTGAAGGTGCCCAGCAGGGTAGTGCCGTTGAAGAGTTGTACCGGTGCCGACACGTCCAGCACCACGTCGTCGAACCGCAGCTTCTCGATCGAGGTCAGCGTGTCGCTGATCCCCGCGCCAGTGACGCTAGCCCAGGATGTGGCCATCCCGTTCCCGTCCAGCGTGCCCGCCGTGACCGTGAAGGCCGAGCGCAGCCCTGCATAGCCGGCGGTGTCCGCATCCGCGCCGCCATCAAGCGAGTTCGTGCCCGCATCACCCTGCAGAGTGTCGCTGTCATTGCCGCCCAGCAGGGTGTCGTTGCCCAGGCCGCCGGTCAGGAGGTCGTTGCCGGCAGCGCCCGACAGCACATCATTGCCCGCCGCGCCGTTGAGTTCGTTGGCCAGCGCATTGCCGGTGATGCTGTCGGACAGCGCGGTGCCGACGAAATTAGTCTGTGTGCCGGTCGCGGTGACACTGGCGCGGGTCATGATGGTGGCGGTGGCGCTGTCGAAGCCACCAAGCCGGTCCGTGACCGTCACGCTGACAATGCGGCCATTGGCGTTGAGATCGAAGCTGGTCTCCGGGTTGGCGTAGGTAACCCCCTTGATGATCGATTGCACCAAGCTGCTGGTCATGAAAAAGTCGGAGTTACTGCCGGCATCGACATCGATCGTGGTGGCGGTCAGCGAGTAGGGAGTGCCCAGCACGTCCAGCGTGGTGAGCACGGAGGCCGAAAGCGTCAGTGCCTCGCCCGCGTTCAACGCACCAGAAGCGGCGGTCAGCACTATGCTGACGGATTTATAGTTTGCTGGCGCGTTGGGCGGCACATCCGGATCAGTCAGTGCCGTGTTGGACGTAGCCGCAAAGCCCGCAGTGGCGGAATCGCCGGTCCAGGCAGCACTGTTGCCCGCGGGATTGCCCGAGACGCGCACACCACTCGCACCCGAGGACGCGGCCGTGGTGAAGTCCTTGCCAGGCGCGTTGACGTCCAGATCCAGCGCTGGCGGGCGATTGCCGCCGAGCACCTGGATGGTCAGCGTCGCTGTGGCGGTGATTGTTGCCATATCCGCGAATGCAGTGTCGCCCGGCGTGATCGTGTAGTTGAACACGTCATTCGCCGCGGCGCCCGCAGCCAGGGAGAGATAGGCGGCACCTGCAGTATCGATCTCATAGGTCCAGGCTCCGTCCGCCTGCATCACCAGCGTGCCGTAGGTGCCGCTGACGGAGAGTTGCGTCAGCCCGCCACCGGAAGTGAAGGCCTGACTGGTCTGGCCCTCGACGCTGATGACCGTGGGCGCCAAAGGCGCACCTGCATCCAGCGTCATGGTGGCGCCAACGTCGTTGCCGGTGACATTGCCGGAGGCATCGTTGCCGAGCACAGGCGTGACCGCCAGCGTGTTGTCGGCAGCTGCCGTGGCGCTCAGGAAGAACAAGCCATCGCTGAAGCTGAGGCGCTCGGCCCCCAGCACCGTGTCGACGCCCATCGGCGCGGAGGCAGCGGTTCCGGTGACAATCAGCGCTGCCTTGCCCTCAAAGGTACCGCGCTCGACCGTGAAATTGGTGCGGTTGCCATTGAAGGTCGCGCTGTCGGTGCCGGCGCCGCCATCGAGCACGTCATTGCCTTCGGCGCCGTTCAACAGGTCATCGCCACCCAGGCCGCGCAGGATGTCGTTGCCAGCGAGACCGAACAGGAGGTTGCGCACGTTGCTGCCCAGCACGGTGTCGTTGCCGAGCGAGGCGTATACGCCCTCAATGCCCGTGAAGACGTCGCCCGTGGCCTCGCCGCCGGTTGCCGCGCTGGAGTTGTCGAGCGCGATGCTGATGCTGTCGGCGGTGTTCCAGTACAGCACATAGTCGTCGCCCGCGCCGCCATCCAGGCTATCGGCGCCGATGCCGCCCAACAGCGAATCCGCCCCGTTGCCACCACGCAGCGTGTCGCCGCCGGCTTCGCCGAGCAGCGTATCGTTGCCGTCACGGCCTTCGATGATGTCGTTGCCGACACCGCCGGACAGGCTGTCCGCCGCCGAGGCGCCTGAGATGGTGTCGTTGAAGGCCGTGCCGACGATCTGATCGATGCTGACGAAGGTGTCGCCCACGGCCTCGCCGGTGTTCAGGCCGGGCGTGGCCAGGTCGATTTGCACCGCGGCGGTCGCGTTCCAATAGGCCGCGATGTCATGCCCGGCGCCGCCGTCGATGATGTCCGCGCCCAGGCCGCCCAGCAGCGTGTCATTGCCGTCGCCGCCGACCAGGCTGTCGTCGCCGGCATCGCCCAGCAGTTGGTCAGCGGCATCGTTGCCGCGCAGGGTGTCGTTGTTGGCCCCGCCCAGCAGCTGGTCCTGGCCGTCACCGCCGATCAGGCTGTCATTGCCCACGCCACCATCCAGCGTGTCGTTGCCTTCGCGGCCGTTCAGCGTGTCGTCGCCGTCGATGCCGCCCAGCCGCTCGGCGGCCGCAGTACCGCTGATCTGGTCGTTGAAGTTGGTGCCGAAGACCTGTTCGATGGAGATCAGTACATCGCCCGCGGCCTCACCGGTGCCGAGCGACGGGGTGAGCATGTCCAGCGTGATCGCAGCCGTGGCGTTCCAGTAGATCGCCATATCGATGCCGGCGCCGCCGTCGATCAGGTCATTGCCCGCGCCGCCCTGCAGCGTATCGGCATCTTCGCCACCAAGCAGGCTGTCATCACCGGCATCGCCCGAGAGCAGGTCATTGCCTGCCCGGCCCACCAGCGTGTCATTGCCGTTGCCGCCATAGATCGAATTGGCCGCGCCATCGCCGGAGACGCTGTCGGCGAAGGCGGTGGCATTGATCTGCTCGATGCTGACGAAACTGTCGCCAGCGGCCTCGCCGGTGTTGACGGTCATGTCGGCCATGTCGAGCGTAATGGCCGTGGTCGCATTCCAGTAGGCCGCGATGTCGAAGCCCGCGCCACCGTCGATCACATCCGCGCCCGTGCCCCCCAGCAGGATGTCGTTGTTGTTGCCGCCTTCCAGAGTGTCGTCGCCCACCTGGCCGAGCAGTGTGTCGTTGCCGTCCAGGCCCAGGATCAGGTTGTTCAGGCTGTTACCAATCACCTGGTCGCCGAAGTTCGAACCGGACAGGTTGTTCAGGCTGACGAAGCTGTCACCGGCCGCGAAGCCGCCCGTGCCCAGCACCGTGTCTGTCATGTTGATGACAACGGCAGCGGTGCTGTCCTCGTAACTCACCCAGATCGGGCCGGTATACCCGATGCTGCGCAGGAAGCGCTCCGCCCCCAGCGTGGCACGGACCTTGGTGGCGGAAGAGATCATCACATCAGACATGGCGCAGCTCCTTTTCAGCGCCCGCAGCCTCCTCGATCACGTCCTTGAGATCAATGTCCCTAGATTAGATTCTTTTAGAATGTGATGAATTATAGCCCATTTGAATGAAGCATCGACAAGTAAATACTCGCGATACGGGTGTTTAATTGGCTTTATTGCTATCTAAGGTTGTGTTTTGTGGTGCGCGAGGGGGTCTGCATGCATTGCATCCAATCTCTCATTCACGAATCAACGATTCATTGCATCGCATGCATGAATTCGATAAATTTCGACTGCCGTTAAGCCCGCAGCGCCCGCAGCGCAAAGAACCCATCCATCCCGCCTTGCTCGCCCCACATGTCGGGCCGTGTGCGCAGTGCACCCGTGGCGGTGGCCGCCTCGGGCAGGCCAGGTAATTCTTCAGGCGCGATAGGGTCGGGCACCAGCCCATCCGGCAAGTGCGCGAAATGCGCCTCCCCTTCTTCCGCCTGAAGGGAACAGGTCGCGAAGACCAGCCGCCCGCCCGGCGCCAGGAAGCTGACCGCCGCTTGCAGCAGCCGCGACTGGGTCGCGGCCAACTTCGGCACATCCACCGCGCGCCGCAAATGCAGCGCATCGGGGTGGCGGCGGATGGTGCCTGTGGCCGTGCAGGGGGCATCGAGCAGCACAGCGTCGAACAATGCCTCGGGGCGCCAGGCGGTGGCGTCGGCGATCACCACATCGGCGGTCATGCGCAGGCGGCCCAGGTTTTCGCGCAGCCGTTCGGCGCGGCGCGCATCGCGTTCGACGGCCACGACCTGCGCGCCGGTGGCGACCAGTTGCGCGGTCTTGCCGCCGGGGGCTGCGCAAAGGTCGAGCACGCGCTCGCCGGCGCGCGCGCCGAGCAGTTGTGCCGGCAATGCCGCGGCGGCGTCCTGCGCCCAGAAAGCCCCCTCGGCGAAGCCGGGCAATTCGGTGATGCGCGTGCCAGCGGGCAGGCGCGCGGTGCCGTTGGGCAGCATCTGCGCGCCTTCGACGACCGCGCCCGGGGCGAGTGAGAGGTCAAGCGGCGCCTCGCGCCGATGTGCCTCGGCGATGGCGCGCACCGCGGGACCGTGTGCCGCATGCCAGGCCGACCACAGCCAGGCGGGCGTGTCCAATCGCGCACCATCCAGTTCCTCCAGCGCAGCGGCCCCGCCCTCCGAGACGCGGCGCAGCACGGCGTTCACGAGGCCCGCAAAGGGACGCGGCACGATCGCCACCGTGTCCGACACGACGGCATGCGGCGGTGTGCCCAGCAGCAGCAATTCCGCCGCCCCCATGCGCAGCGCCAGGCGCACCGCCGGCGGCGGCTCGCGCTTGAGGAAGGGTTCCAGCACGGCATCCAGGCTGCCCATCCGGCGCAGCACCGCGGCGGCGATGCGATGCGCGGCCGCGCGGTCACGCGGCGCAATACCGGACTGGGCTTCCAACGCATCCTCCAGCGATTGGCGAGCCTGCAGGACGGCGGTCAGCAGCGCGAGTGCTGCCTGGCGTGTGGGTGTGGGCATGGCGCCGCAGTGGCACTGCGGCGCGGCTTTGGCCAGCCCCGATGTCGCGCCCTACCCCGCCTTGCGCGCGAAGAAACCGGCGAAGATGGCCTGCGCCTCGGGCGTTTGCAGCCGCGCGGAGAAGGCGGCGCGCTCGGCATCCATCACCGCTTCCAGTTCCACGGCCTGCGGTTCGCGCAACAGGCGCTTGCTTTCGGCATAGGCGCCGGGCGGCAGCGTCGCGAGCTGTTCGGCATAGCGACGCGCAGTGGCATCGACCGCATTGTCATCCACCGTCTCCAGCGCAAGGCCGGCTTCGGCGGCCGAAGCGCCGGAGAACGCCTCGCCTGACAACAGCCACCAATTCGCACGCGCCTGACCCACGCGCCGCGCCAGCAGCACGGAGGAACCGCCCTCCGGCACCAGGCCCAGCCGCACAAAGGGCATCTGCAGCTTGGCGTCGCGCGCCGTGACCACCACGTCGCAATGCAGCAGCATGGTGGTGCCGATGCCGATCGCGACACCGCGCACGCCGGCCACCAAGGGCTTGGGGAAGCTGCGGATGACCTGCAGGAACTCGAAGGCCGCACCGGGGCGGGGGCCGCCATCACCAGCGCGTGCGAAATCGGCCAGATCATTGCCGGCGGTAAAGTCGTTGCCGCCGACGATCATGACGGCGCGGATGCTGTCATCAGCGGCCGCGGCGCGCAGGCCATCGGCCATGCCGAGATACATCGCGCCGGTCAGCGCATTCTTCTTGTCGGGACGGTTCAGGCGCAGCGTGAGCAAGGCGCCGTCGCGTTCATGCAGCAGGTGTTCGGTCATTGTCATTCCTCCTGCGCGGCAGCTTGTCAGAAGATCGCGCTGAAGGGCAGCACCTGGACGGACGTGCCTGGCGCGATCTCGACCTGGTCTTCCAACAATTCGACGAAGGCCTCGGTTTCGGTCAGCGAGGTCAGCAGGCCAGCACCTTCGCGGTTGAATTTCTCGGCGCGCAGCACGCCTCCCGCGCGGACAAGACGCGCGCGCAGATACTCGCGACGGCCGGGCTTCTTGCGATGCGTGAAAGCGGCGATGGCGGGGAAGCGCGGCAGGATTTCGGGCGCCGCCCCGGCCAGGCGCAGGATCAAGGGCCGCGCCAGGTGCAGGAAGCACACCACCGCCGCGACAGGATTGCCCGGCAGGCCCAGCACCGGCACGCCCTGCACCACGCCCATCGCGGCCGGCCGGCCAGGCTTGACCGCGAGACGCCAGAAGACGAGGCGCCCCGCGGCCTCGATCGCCGCGCGGACGTGGTCTTCCTCACCGGTCGAGACGCCGCCGGAGGTCAGCAAGAGGTCGTGGCCACGCGCGGCATCCACCAGCGCGGCGCGGGTGCGCGCGGCGTCATCGGGCAGGATGCCAAGATCGGTCGCGCGCACGGGCAGGCCGGCGAGCAGCGCCAAAAGCGTGAAGCGATTCGAGTCGTAGGTCTGGGCGGGAGCGAGCGGGCCGCCGGGTGCGGCCAGCTCGTCGCCAGTGGAAAACACACCAACGCGCAGGGGGCGAGTACAGCCCAGGGCGTCCAGGCCTAGCGCTGCGGCTAGCCCGATCTCGGCGGGACCCAGCCGCGTGCCCGCGGGCAGCGCGATGGCGCCTCGCGGCACATCTTCGCCGGCGGGACGGCAATTGGCACCGCACTTCAGGCCCGGCGGCAGGATCAACTCGTCGCCATCGAGTTGCGCATCCTCCTGCATCATCACGGTATCGGCACCTTCGGGCATGGGCGCGCCGGTGAAGATGCGCATCGCGGTGTTGGGGGACAGCGCGGCCGCGGCCTGGCCGGCGGCGACACGGCCGCCGAGTGGCAGGCGTGTTTCGGCACCTGGCGATAGTGCGGCGTGCGAAAAGGCGTAGCCATCGACGGCGGAGTTGAAGAAGGGCGGCAAAGGGCCGGGCGCGATCAGCGGCGCGGCCAGCACGCGGCCGCGCGCGGCGTGCAGTGCCACGGCTTCGCGGTCCGCCAGGGGTGTGACGCGCGCAGCGATCATCGCGGCGGCGTCTTCGACCGACATCAGCTGGCCGCCAAAGGCGAAGCAATCGTCGGAGAGCTGCGCCATCAGCAGGCCTGTTCAGCGAAGCGCAGCACGAGCGTGGCCACCGCCTCGACATCATCAAGCGCCGCCTGCGGCAGCCGGGACTGCGCGACATCGGCCGCGAAGGCCACGATGCGCGGATCCTCAGGGTGCAGCCAAGGCTTGCCGTTCGCTGCGCGATGCACCTCGATCTTCGGGTGATCCTCGCGCTTGAAGCCTTCGATGATCACGAGGTCGACGGGGTTCATGCGCGTCAACAAAAACGCCAGCGTCGGCTCCGGCGCGCCCCGATTTTCGCTCATCAATGCCCAGCGATTGGCGGAGCTCACGAGCACCTGCGCAGCACCCGCCTGCCGATGCTCCCAGCTATCCTTGCCAGGCACATCGACATCGAAGGCATGATGCGCGTGCTTGATGGTGGATACGCTGACCCCGCGCGCGATCAAGGCGGGGATCAAGCGCTTCATCAGCGTGGTCTTCCCAGCACCACTCCAACCCGCGAGGCCAATGACTTTCATGCGCCCTCTCTACCAGGAAAGCGCGCATGCAAAAGGCCCGGCCAGCTTGCGCCGACCGGGCCTTGCAACGCTGCGCCGCGCCTTACTCGGCCGGCTTGGCCTGCGCCCCCGGCGCGCCGGAAACGCCCCCCTTGGCCAGCTGTTCCGCCGTCCAGAGGTTGTGGTGTTCCTTGGCCCAGTTCACATCCACCTGGCCGGAACCCATGGCGTCAAACGCGCCCTCCATCCCGACCGAGCCGATGTAGATATGGCCCAGGATCGCCGCGATCATCAGCACCGAAATCAACGCGTGGATGATGTGCGCGAGCTGCATGTCCGCCACATCCGTCCCCTGGAAGGGGAAGATCAGCAGATAGCCCGAGACCGCGAC
>JAPLOK010000006.1 GCA_026400775.1 Alphaproteobacteria bacterium
ATCGCGGCCACCGTGCGGCGGCGCAGTTCCTGGAAGGATTCCGCGCCCTGCGGGGTAAAGCGGTCGGCGATCCAGTCGTCATACCACTCGCCCATGGGCTGACCTTCCTGCTCGCCGAAGCGCACTTCCATCAGGTCGGGGTCGGTCTGCACCGGCAGGCCGAGCGCGGCACCCACCGCCTGCGCGGTATCCAATGCGCGCGACAGCGGTGAGGCCACGATGGTGGTGATGCGGATGCCGCGGAACGCCTCGGCCGCGCTGGCCGCCTGGGTGCGGCCGGTGGCGTTCAGCGGGATGTCGGTGCTGCCCTGCGACAGACTGCGGGCATTCCAATCCGTCTCGCCATGGCGGAGGAACCAGAACGGGACAGGGTTCAGCATCGGCAGAAGGGTCACGCCAGGCCTTCTGCCTTCAGCGTGCGCTGCACGGCGGGCCGGGCGTTCATGCGCGCATAGTGGGCGGCGACTTGCGCGGGCAGTTCCTGCTGCAGGCGCGCGGCCCACCAGTAGGAGACGTAGAACAGTGCGCTGTCAGCGAAGGAGTAGCTGCCGACCAGGTATTCCTGGTCTTCCAGCGCCTTGTCCATGACGGCGAGGCCCTTGGCGAAGATCTCCCTGCCGCGCGCCTTCACCGCATCGCCATCGGCCTCACTGGGCGCGAAATTGGTGGGCCGGAACATGCGCGAGAAGCCCTGCATATGCATGGTGGAGACCGCGTAGTCGGTCAGTTCCAGGGCGCGCGCCTGGGCGGTCGCACCTTCGGGCATCAGCTTGGACCCGGGATTGGTGGCGGCCAGCCAGAAGGCGATGGCGGGGTATTCGGTCAGCACCGAGCCGTCTTCGCGCTGCAAGGTCGGCACCTTGGACTTGGCGTTGAGGCTGGTGAATTCCGGCTTGAACTGCGCGCCCTCGCGCAGGTTCAGCAGCACGGGTTCATAGGGTTTGCCGATCTCCTGCAGCAGCACATGGATGCCGATGGAGCAGGCGCCGGGCGCGTAGAAAAGCTTGTTCATGGTCATGCGCTTTCGGTTGCGAGCGCGCGCTGCACGGCGGGCCGTGCCAGCATGCGCCGGTGGTGGTCGGAAATCGCGGGCGGTGGCGTGATCTGCGCCCGGCCGCACCATTGTTCGATGAAGAACAGCGCGCTGTCGGCCAGGGTATATTGCGCGCCGAAATACCAGGGCCCGCGCAGGCCTGCGGCCAGCACTTGCAGATAGGATTCGGCCGCTGCCTTGCCATCGGCGATGACGCGGGCCTCATCGGCCGCATCCTTGGCGAAGCGCGCGGCGCGGAATTGCCGCGTGAAGCCCATGGGGTGCACGGTGCCGGTGATGTAGTCGAGCACGGAGAGGCAATCGATCTCGCCGAGCAGGTCCTCGGGCAGCAGCCCGGCCGTGGGGTTGCTGCGCGCCAGATACATCGCGATCGACGGGTATTCGGTGATGACCGTACCGTCACCCAGCACCAGGGTGGGCACCTTGGCCTTCGGATTCACCGCGAGATAGTCGGGCTTCAGGTTCGAGCCGTCACGCGTGGAGATGCGCTGGGCGGTGAATGGCGCGCCGATCTCCTCCAGCACGACATGGATGCCCAGGCTGCAGGCGCCGGGCGAATAGAACAGCTTCATGGCGGCGTTTCCCTCCTGCGGATGTGAGCCTAGGCGGGGGCCGCCCTTCAATCAAACAGGGAGGAGACGGAGCTTTCCTCACTGATGCGGCGCATGG